>JAFAZL010000491.1 GCA_019239815.1 Acidobacteriota bacterium | reverse complement strand
GCTGCAACTGTTTCACGAGTTGAGCATTCGACAGGGCGACGGCGAGTTGATCCCCAATGTTGTCGGCGTGACCGACTTCCTCCTCTGACCATGGGCCTGAGTGTTTACGACCGAGGGCAAGAATTGCCGCCAGCCTATGTTCCACATGGATCGGAATGACCAGGAAACTCGTGATGTCACGTGACAGGAGAGGTTTCAAATAGCGCGGACAGTTAGAAGCAGCTGAGCTCGGAAGAATTTGCTGACGCGGTATTGATTGCAGGTTTTCACCGACCAGATTGAGAGTCGTGCGGTCCTTTAAAAGGGTGGGGCGATGTCCGTAGGTGTATACGTCACCCATCGTGAGATCGCTGTCGAGGATCGTGACGCTCACGAGCTCTGCGGAAATGATTTCATCGAGACGGCTCGCCAAGGTGTCGATGATGTTCTCAAGATCGAGAGAGGAGAGGATGGCGCGATCGATCTGGTTCATGATCTTCTGCGAGTTGATCTGTTTTTCGATTCGGCCGGCCATTGCGTTGAATGACTCAGCTAGTTCCTGAAACTCATCTCCACTTTGTAAGGCTACGTTCACCTTGTAATTGCCACGTGTGACCTGCCGAGTACTTTCTTTCAGTAGTTGAAGCGGTACAAGACTGCGACGAATCTGGACTGAACTCAAAAGCAGAACGATCCAAAAAGCCAGCAGATACGCCAACACGAAGCTGAATTTGAATTTGGCCAAGGGCGCCAAGATATCCACTTCTGCTTTGCTAGCAATCACCGTCCAGTGAGGCGAATAGAAGCTGTTTTGAAGTGGAAGGTTCCAATAGTTCGCGTCAAAGACACGTCCATTGGATCGCCACTGAAATGTACCCGAAAAATTGTGAGTCACATCGGATGGAAAGGAAGTTGGAATTTCGTCGGAACAAAACAGACGACCACCCGACTCGTCGAGAACGCATACGTTGAGATCTCCTGGGAGAGTGGCTTTGTCCCAAAGGCGGGAAGGTTCGATTAAGGCCAGAAGGAATCCGTCGCGGGGTCGTGTCGTATCAAGCAGCTGCGCTAGCAGAATGCAAATCTCTTGTTGATTGCACGGGGTCGTGGAAAGAACGGATTTACCCGAAAGCAGAAATGACCGCTGTTCGTCGGACAGGACTATCGAAGGCACTGCGATTCCGAACAAGGGTCGATGGGCTCCGAATTCGTTGACCAGATCCACGCCCAGGATCCGGTCATGCATACGCGAGAGCGGATCCATGTTTTGCGACTTGCTCGCTTCACTGCCGGTGGACCGAGACTGGATGGAAGCGCTAACCAGTTTCAATTCTTGTTCGACGAAGGAAAGATGCTCAAAAATGAGCATGGCTTCATCGCGACTGGCATGCCTGAGCTCGAGGCGGCTGGTGTCGTTGATTTGTGCGGATACGTTGCGAAGAGAAACCACTGCCAGGACAGTGATCGGCAGCAAGGCACAGACGACAAAAAGGGCGAAAACGCGTCGTCCCAGGTTGCTGCGCAGAAATGTGACTTCTAGCTTCATCAAAGTCCTCTAAAAGTCAGCGGCAACGCCAACGAAGCTGCCCTCGCTGGCTCGGATGATGTCGTCCTGGCTAGGTTTCGCCGTGATCGGAGGAGAACTGACGCCGTCCGGGCCCATGCTGTAAAGGTCGTAGTCAGAATTCAACGGGACCAGGAAGCGGTCTTTGCGTGCCTGTCCGTTTCCCTTCATGTTGGTGTGGTTCAGGTACTGATAGGGATCGCCCCAGGGATCAACGAGAGAGGTGTCGACGCATTGCGACAGGGTGTCGGGCAGGACGTTGTTGATGGTTTGATAGAGCGCGATATCGCCTTCTATGGCGTTGATATCACCCACGGCGCGAGTGATTTTGGCTGCGGTGACAGCTGCCATCATGTTGGGCAGGGCTATCGCGGCCAGCGTCATAATGATGGCGACCGTGATGAATACTTCGACGAGGGTGAATCCCTTGTCCGCCTTGCGTCGGCCTACACAAATCCTTTCTTTTGAATGGGCTAAAGGCTTGCGCCGCGAGACACGGGCGCTGCGGAATTTGGCCTCAGGCGGCTTCATCGATCAGGACGCTCGACGGGGACCTCAAGCACGCATTTGGCGTGTCGTTCCGCCAGCGAACGACGTCAAAAACGTTCTCTGCGGACCTTGTAAGTATGTGATTTTGAGGGGAATGGCGGAATAGGACCGGGAGTACAGGCAGTTGGTACTCTTGTTCCGCTTTAGCGGTCGCCTCTACAGGCTTTGCGCATTATTCGCCTCGTTAATAGACGAAGCGAAGAAGCCTCGTCATCGAGGTCCGTCGCTCTGCCTGACTATCACTCGGTTCAAAACCTTTTTATGGTTTAGCGGGCGGGAATTCGACTTTGGGGACTTCGCGGCTGGCGGGGCTGGCCTGGAAGTAGGCGTCGTTGCGCTTGTAGCCGGCCCAGCCGGCGAAGAGGCTGTTGGGGAATTGGAGGATGTAGGTGTTATAGGCCTGGATGGAATCGTTGTAATTTTTGCGGGCGACGGAGATGCGGTTCTCGGTGCCGGCGAGTTCGTCTTGAAGGCGGAGGAAATTTTCGTTGGATTTTAGCTGGGGGTAGTTTTCGACGACGGCGAGGAGGCGGCCGAGGGCGCCGTCGAGTTGTCCGTTGGCGGCGATTTTGTCGGACGGAGTTTGGGCGTTGAGCAAGGCGGAGCGAGCCTTGGCGATTTCGCCGTAGACGGCCTCTTCGTGGGCGGCGAAGCCTTTGACGGTGGCGACGAGGTTCGGGATCAGGTCGGCGCGGCGTTGGAGTTGAACGTCAACTTGCGACCAGTTGGATTTGACTTGTTCGTCGAGCGTAACCATTTGGTTTTTGCGGCCGACGTACATGCCGCCGAAGATGGCGGCGATGATGATGAGGATTACGAGTAGGGCGATAATGGCTTTCATGGGCTGTGCCTCCGAGGCGAATTGGAAAATGGAAGTTGGAAAATGGAAATTAGGGGATGTGAGTTCAAGTGATTCGTGGCGGGGCTGAGTTTTGCGCCAGGGTCCCTCCACTGCGCGAGCCGGCGCGTTCGCAGGAGCGAACGCGGGGAAAAGGCGTCGGCTCGCTTCGGTCGGGATGACAAGCTTTTTTGTTTTGCGACAGATCGATCGCGGTGTGGAGCGGAAAAATCGCACGCTCCTAAAACCGGGAGGGCGCGGCACCCGGCCCGTGATGTCGGGATGAGGGTGCTGTGAGCACCGACGATTTCGTGAGGGCGGATCATTGGGCTAGGCGGCGGTCGACTTCGTTGGTTACTGATTCTACGAAGGAGAGGTAGGAACGCAAGCTGGGTTCAACGTTTAGGGATTTTGAGGAGGATTTACCTTCGCGGAGATCGAGGAGCTGGTGGAAGGTGGCGGCGTCGGCGTTCGTAAGTTTAGCGGCGGCGTTGACTGCGTCGCGCTTAGTGGCGGGGATTTTTTCGCCGAGAGCGAAGACGGCGTGGCGGAAGAGAGAGCAAAAAGTCGAAAGCGAGTTTGTCATCAAAGCCAGGTGGGCTTTTTCGGTGAGCGGGGCGGCGATGATGGCTTGGCGGAGGCGGAGCCAGTTGGTGCGGAGTTCGCGCTCGACCTGAAGGCGATGAAGGTGGAGCGGAACTTCGAGGTCGGCGAGGAAGTCGGGGCCGAAGAGGATGCGGTGGCT
>JAFAZL010000464.1 GCA_019239815.1 Acidobacteriota bacterium | reverse complement strand
CACAAGCGCGCGCTGCGCATCATCGACGCCGTTGGTCTCGATGGATTCGAGAGCGCCTATCCGAAAGAGCTCTCCGGCGGCATGAAGCAGCGCGTCGGCGTCGCCCGCGCGCTCGTCGTCGAGCCCGAAGTGCTGTTCATGGACGAGCCGTTCTCCGCGCTCGACGTGCTAACCGCTGAAACGCTGCGCGGTGAATTGCTCGAACTGTGGATGGGCCGCAAGATTCCAACGCGCGCGATTTTTATAGTCACGCACAACATCGAAGAAGCCGTCGTGCTCGCCGATCGCATCATCGTGCTCGGCCGGAACCCCGCGCACATTCACGCTGACTTCAGCGTCGATATCGCACAGCCCCGCAATCGAAAAGGAGCGCGCTTCGTCGAGCTTGTCGATGCTATCTATCGCGTGTTGACGCGTCCGGACTCGAAAGATGACCCCCTGCACCGCACGGCCACTACCGGCCCCGTCGTGGTTCCAAACAAAATGATGATGCTGCCGCACACGCGGCCGGGCGGCATGGCGGGACTTCTCGAGATTCTTTGCGATCAAGGTGGCCGCGTGGATCTTCACAATCTCGCCGACGAGCTGAGCCTCGAAGTCGATGCGCTGCTACCGACAGTTGATACAGCCGTGATTCTTGGTCTCATCAAAGTCGAAGACGGCGCCGCGATCATCACCGCGAGCGGGTACGATTTTCGCAAAGCCGACATCCAGACGCGCAAAGCGATCTTTCGAAAAGCCGCGCTCGCCAACGTTCCGATTCTTCGCCAGATGGAACAGGCGCTCAAAGCAAAGTCTGACCGCACGCTTTCGGGCGAATTCTTTCACGATTTGATCGACGAACATTTCAGCGAAGAGGAATCGCGCCGCCAGCTCGAAACAGCGATTCAATGGGGACGCTACGCCGAAATTTTCGATTACGACGCCGCCACCGGCAAGTTGACCCTCACTGAACCGCCCGCTACAGAGTCAGCCGAGACGTGACGACACCGTGCCGACCGCCGCTCCGCTCGTAACCCCGAATACCGCCACACCGCTCCCCCCCGCAGCCGCGCGGCCGGCCGGCTCGCGCTGGGCCTGGTCCTTTCTGATCGACATCGCGGTTTTTATGTTTGTCTTCGCGGCGATCTACGGCATGTATGCGATCGGCCGAACCTGGTTCAGCCCAGTCGCGCCGACCGCACACATTTCGCAAAGCCCGCGCGCGCTTCCGCTGTACGCGTTCTATTCCGTCGTGCGCATCGGCATCGCGTACGGATTGAGTCTCGTCTTCGCGCTCGCGTATGGCTACATCGCCGCAAGTTCTCGCCGTGCCGAAATCATTCTCGTGCCGCTGCTCGACATTTTGCAGTCCATCCCCGTGCTGAGCTTTCTTCCGGGCGTGATGCTGGCGATGGTAGCGATCTTTCCGCACAAACAAGTCGGCGTCGAACTTGGTTCGATCCTGCTGATCTTCACCGGGCAAGTCTGGAACATCGCGTTTAGCTTCTATTCATCGCTGAAAACCGAGCCACGTGAATTGCGCGAAGCCGCGATCATCTATCGCTTCAGCCACTGGCAGAAATTCGTGGAGCTTGATCTGCCGTTTTCGACGATCGGACTTGTCTGGAATTCGATGATGTCGGTCGCGGGCGGCTGGTTCTTTCTGATGGCATGCGAAATGTTCGTGCTTGGCGATCGCGACTTCCGTTTGCCGGGCCTCGGTTCGTTTTTACAAACTGCGGCGGGCAACGGCGACACCCGCGCGATACTGTGGGGACTTGCTGCGATGATCGCCGTGATCGTACTGCTGGATCAGCTCATCTGGCGGCCCGTGATCGTGTGGGCCGACAAATTCAAATTTGAGCAGGTGGAAAGTGCGAGCCAGACGCCGAATACGCTGCTGCGTCTGCTGGGCCGCGCGTCGTTTGTCATCCGCATCTACCGCACGTTTGTGCGGCCTTTTGCCAACAAGCTGATTCAGAATGCGGCCGTCGGCGCCGAGCGGGCATCGGCAAGATTCACGGCTCCAAAACAGGATCGCGCACGCAAGATTTTGCTGATCGTTCTCGGCGTCTTGATTTTGGTTGGTCTGGGCTTTGCCATCTTTCACGTCGGGCGCGAATTATCGGACCTTCATCGCGCCGACTATTTTCATCTGCTGCGCAGCGCCGCGCTCACGTTCGTTCGGGTGAATGCGGCGCTCATCATCGGGGCGTTGTGGACCGTGCCGGTCGGAGTCGCGATCGGATCAAGTCCGAAGCTTGCACGCGTTGCGCAGCCGCTGGCGCAGCTTGCGGCTTCGATCCCGGCGACAGCACTGTTTCCCGTCATTCTTTTGTTTCTGATTCATCTGCGCGGCGGGTTGGAAGTCGCCGCGCTCGTGCTAATGTTGCTGGGAACGCAGTGGTACATCCTCTTCAACGTGATCGCCGGCGCCATGGCGATTCCCACCGATTTGAAAGAGGCGGCGCGGATTTTCGGATTTGGAAGTTGGGATCGCTGGCGCTTTCTAATTCTTCCGGGAATTTTCCCTTATCTGGTAACCGGGATGGTCACCGCATCCGGCGGCGCGTGGAACGCCAGCATCGTCGCGGAATACTTTCACTTTCAGGGGCACATCGTCTCAACCACGGGACTCGGCAGCACGATCAGCCGAGCCAGCGATGGCGGCCAGTTTGATGTACTGCTGGCGGCAACTCTCATCATGGCGACCGTTGTGGTGCTGATCAATCGTTTCGTGTGGAGACGGCTGTATCGGTTGGCGTCGACACGATTTAAACTCGAAACCTAGCGAACGATCTCGCGCGCCAGATTCAGAATCTGCCCGATGTGATGGTCGGCGTGCGCCGTACAATCCAGCACGATGGCAAAGCGATTTTCGCAGGTGACTCCGGTGCCAGAGTACGGCGCGCTCCAATCCTCGGCGGACTGTCTGCGAACTGTCGCTTTCACCATCTCCACCGCCTTGTCGAAATCCGCTAACGCTTCCAGTTTGCTCGGCGGTTTTGTTTCCGCGAATTCGCGGGGGCGATCGCGCACATAGCCCGTCTCAGCGATTTGCGTACCGATGTAATAGTTCAGGTTTCCGGTGAGGTGCAGGACCAGATGGCCGACGCTGTTGCCGTAGGGAAACGGATTCTTCCAGAACTGTTCTTCCGTTAGCGACGCAACCCACGTGTGCAGGTCTACTCGGAGTTTTTCATAATAGTTCGCGAAGCCAGTGTTAACCGTTTCTGTTAGTTCAGGCATTTGTAAACTCCTATGACTTACTTGCCGCCGCTGGCTTCGTTCTTGTAGACCACGCCTTCCTTCATTACAAAGAGGACGTGTTCCGTCGCGCGAATGTTTTGCGTCGGGTCGCCCGGCACAGCGACTACGTCGGCGAGCTTGCTCACTTCGAGCGTGCCGGTGCGATCGGCAATGTTGAGCAGCTTTGCGTCCGAAGAAGTTCCTGCCTTCAACGCATCGATCGGCTTCATGCCCAGATCGGTCATCTGATGAAATTCCTCGGCGTTGCGTCCGTGCGGATACACCGCTGCGTCGGTTCCGAGACCGATGTTCACACCTTTGGAAATCGCGTTTTGAAATGTCTTCCGAATGTGGTCGATCGCCATTTGTGCCTTCATCTGAATCAGTGGCGGCAGGTACAGTCCCTTCTTGATCTGTTCATCGAGTCCCTGCACGGCCATCAATGTCGGCACGTAATATGTTCCGTGCTGCTTCATCAGGTCGAGGTCTTCGTCGTTCAGAAATGTTCCGTGCTCGATCGAATCGACGCCCGCCAGAACGGCGCGCTTACCGGCTTCCGCGCCGTGGCAATGCGTGGCGACTTTGAGGCGCAGCGCATGCGCTTCGTCCACGAGCGCGTTGAGTTCTTCCTGCGTGAGCTGAGGCGTGTCGACATCGTCGGTCGGCGACAGCACGCCGCCGCTGGCGCATGTCTTGATAATATCGGCGCCGTATTTGTGAGCAAGACGGACCGCCTGACGCGCCTGATCGGCACCATTAATGACACCTTCGCCCGGGCCTGTCTCAGGAAATAGTCCCTGGCGAAATCCAGCTGTATCGTCGCAGTGGCCGCCGGTGGAACCGATCGCGTGAACCGAGACAAGCATGCGCGGGCCGGGCACTTTGCCGGTGCGGATCGCATTGCGCAGGCCGACATCCATTTGATCGTGCGAGCCGACGTCGCGAACGGTGGTGAACCCGGCCATCAGCGTGACGCGCGCGTTGACGCTGGAGTCGAGCGCTTGCTCCGCGATCGATTTCTGGAGCTGATCGAGTTCGCGCTGTTTCCAGTCATCGGAATGCATCATCGTCAAGTGCGTATGCGCATCGATGAAGCCGGGCAGAAGCGTGGCGTCGCCGAGGTCGATGACTTGCGCGCCT
>JAFAZL010000450.1 GCA_019239815.1 Acidobacteriota bacterium | reverse complement strand
TTTCGATCTCAAGTCTTTGAAGACGTTGGGAACGGTGAAGGCGGGTTCCAACCCCGACGCGATCATCTACGATCCGGCAACAAAACGAGTCTTCACGATGAACGGGCGGAGCCAGGACACGACGGCGATTAATGCGGCCGATGGTTCGGTTGTGGGAACGCTGGCGCTGGGCGGAAAGCCGGAGTTTGCGGTGGCGGACGGCCAGGGGAATATCTACGTGAACATTGAAGACAAGTCCGAGCTGGTTCACTTCGATTCCAAAGATCTCAAAGTGTTGAACCGATGGCCTATGGCGCCCTGTCAGGAGCCGTCCGGGTTGGCGGGCGATTTGAAATCGCGGCGACTGTTCGCGGGCTGCGACAACAAACTAATGGCGGTGATCAATGCGGACAATGGAAAGATGGTCGCTTCCGTGCCAATTGGCGACGGCGTAGATGCCAACGGGTTCGACCCGGAGACGAGCCTGGCGTTCGCGTCCACGGGGGACGGCAACCTGACGGTGGCGCATGAGGACGGACCCGACAAGTATTCCGTCGCGGCCACGGTGTCCACGAAGAAGTCTGCGCGCACGATGGGGCTTGATTTGAAGTCACACAAGATTTTTCTTCCAGCTGCAGACTTCGATCCACCGGCTCCAGGAGAGCGCCGAGGAAAGATGAAGCCGGGATCGTTCGTGGTTCTTGTCGTGGCGAACGATTGAGCGGGGTGGCGAGCGGGACTAAGGCACGTCGCTCCTGGCTTGCATACCGCACAGTGTAGGCGTTTCGGCCCCGCGCTTGGCAAGCACCGAATTCGTCAACAGACCGTGCAACCGGCGGCCCTTGCGGGTTAGTTTTTGGCTGCGGGCGAAAATCCTTGCGGCTGTAAAGCTATGGAGGCTTGTCTGACGATTAACTGGAATCCGGCGTCATTGGCCTCGCGAACTAAACCTTCCAGGTACGACTTTCCGGCGTTCGAGTCGGCGGATGCTATGGCGATTTCTCCTCGGGCAAGGCGCGCTTCGTATACGATTCCGGCATAGCCGCCTGTTTTTGCCTCCGCTATGACGTGGTCGATCAACTTAATGGAGTCTGTAAACGCCGCTCTGTTTCCGGAGCGCAGAGCATTGTCCGCTTCCAATCGAGCGGTGGTGATACCAGACATCAGCGAAAGTTCTTTGTTGTGACTCTGCGCTGCGGCGGCCGAGACGCGATCGATTGTCCGCCGCGCCTCATCGGCTTGACCTGCGGCTAACAGCGCTTGGGCCAAAAGGAATCGAGCCTCCGAGGCATAACGGCCACCTTCACCTTCTTCAAATATCTTGGCGGACTGCGTGATCGATGTGACAGCTTCGCTGTTCTTTCCTTCGTCGAGCATGAGTTGTGCGAGCTGCAAGCGTGTGTGCTCCGCTTCGGTTTTATCTCCTACCTCTTCGAAAATCGCGAGAGCTTCTTTGTTTTCCTTTTGAGCTTCTTCTGGATCGCCCTCAACGCGAAAGACACTGGCGATGCTTTTCAGCGCCTCTCCTTCTCGCTCACGGCTGCCGAGCCTGCGGCAAATATCCAACGCCGCGCCGTAAAGGCCTAGAGCCTGACGATGGTCGCCCATCGCCATGGAAACGTCGCCCAACCCGATTTGGGCGAGTGCCTCGCCGTTTTCGTCACCGATTTCCCGGTAGGTTTCGAGAGCTTGCGTGTAGCGTTGGCGCGATTCCGGGAGAGCACCGAGATAGAGAAGGTCGCCGCCGAGATTGTCGTATTCGTTGCTGACGCTTAGCTTGCTGCCCGCTTCATGGAAGAGTTTCAGCGCCTCTTCGTAACGCGCTTTGGCACCGAGGTAATCGCCATGACGCTCAGATTCGATCGCTTCCAAGGTCACGACGCCGGCCAGTCCCAACTTGTCGTTGGCCGTGGTGTAAAGCAGTTTCGCATCGCGAATCGCCGATTCGACGCGGTCTTGTTTGCCCGAGTTTTCGAACAGCCACGCCTGTTCGCGGCGCGTCTTGGCGAGCAACAAAGAAGCGCCCGCTGCTTGCGCCTTTTCGGCTGCGTGAGCCAGTGCGGTTTCAGCGCGTTTCATATCACCGAGCGATCGGGCGGCGTCAGTTTCCATCAGATCGATCCGCGGGTCCGTGCCGAGAGGTGGGGGGAGCGTGTGCAGGGCGTTGACGGTCGAGAGCGCATCTCGCCAACGATTCGCTTTCACCTGAGAGTTCGCCAAAGCCAGACCGTAGTCGAGATTGTCGGGGAAGAAATCGAAGAGCGCGCGGTGGATTTCGATCGCTTTGTCCCAATCGTGGATCGTGTCGCGGTAATAGCCTTCGACGAGAAGTCTCTCAGCGCGAGAAAGGTTGGTCGAAAGTTCGAAGGCGTTCTTTGCTTCGAGTTTAGCCTTCTCGTCGTATCCCAACTGCTCCCAGGCCATTGCGAGGGACAGATGGGACGGCGCAAAGTCGGGCTCGATGTTGGAAGCTTGTTGGAGCAGTGATTGCGCATTTAGCGCGTCGAATACTCGCAGCTTGGCGAGGCCTTCCGAATATTTCTTTGCGGCTTCGCCTCGAGCGGGGAGCGCGATCGCAACCTCGGCAGCTTCTTCGCTAGTCACTGCGCGAATACCGAGCTTTCTGCGGAGGGTTTCCCCAGCGTGGGAGACGAGATCCAGCAGGTGTTCTTCTGTACCGATTTCGGAAACCGCACCGATCGTTTCGCCATTCCGTGTGTCTTGCAGACGGAGGTCGAGGCGAATCTGGCCTTGCGACTTCTGACCGAGCGTCGCGTACGAACCGACTACAACGTAGTCGGTGCCGAGGTTATTGCGAATTCGCGCGAGACTTGCTTTGCTCAGACTGTCGACGTCGGGCAACGTGAGTTCCATCTTCATGCGGGCGACGCTCTCGGCAGGAATGGCGCGGACGTGTTCGCCGGCCGTAAGTTCGGTCATCAACCAATCGGAGAGCGCGGTGGAAAGCCAATCTTCGCGCGCCTCGCCCGAGAGATTCTTGAAGCCCAGCACGGCGACTGACTGACGCATGCCAGCCGTCGAACCGACCAAACTCGATGCACGAACCCGCAAATAGAGAGCGCCGGCCAGAATCGCCATAAAAAGCGTTGCGAGGACGAAGGCTGTTCGTCTGCCAAGCCACGCCCGACCGTGTGTTTGAGGCAGCTCGGGCACTACGAAGCGTGCGGTATGCGGAGACGCGAGCGCCACCGCGACCGGCGCTTCGTTCAAATCGGCAGAGTTGCCTGTTTCAGTCGGGGGCAGCGTGACGAAATGGGTTCCCGAGTCGTCTCTTACTTCTCGGCTGTTTTGTACGGGGGCGAGAAAGCGGTATCCGTGGCGCGGAATCGTTTCGATGTAGCGGGGATGGTCGGCGGAATCGCCGAGTGCCGACCTCAACTTCGTGATGGCCTTATTCAGGCTGCGATCGAAGTCAACAAAGGTGTGCTCGGGCCATAGTTTCTGGCGAAGTTCTTCGCGAGTAACAACTTCACCGGAATGATCGAGGAGCACGCAGAGGATTTGAAAGGGCTGTTCCTGAAGTCTGACGCGAACACCACGCTTGCGCAGTTCAGCGGAGCGTTCGTCCACGTCAAAGACACCGAATCCGCGAGTCCTATTACGGCCAGACGCGGCTAGCATGACACAGAGCCCCCAAGAGTTGAGAGCAGCGTAGCATGCAGGGTTAAAGCGGTTCAATAAGGAGCTTGGTCACGGAATTGCGTCGGTCGAGGGTGTGATATCGATAGGGCTTGGTAATTCGATCGTCGGGCCTGAGCTATTGCCGAGTTTCTTTTTCCTGGAGTTGCTGTCGTGCACGTTCTGCGCTGGCTGCGCGGGCGCTTTCTTCGAGTTTGCCAAAAATTTTCATTTCAGCTTGCGCTTGGTCGGGCTTGCCGAGGCCGCGATACGCCTGAGCGAGCAAGAAGTGTGTCGAAGGTTCGGACGGATCGGACTTCACTGCGGCTTCGAGGTCCGGCAAGGCGTCGCCGGGGCGTTCCAGTTTCAACAATGCGCGGGCCCGATCGAGACGAGCTCCTGTCAGGTTTGGACAGGTCGACAGCGCGTTCTCTATGTCTGTCAAAGCTTTGTCGAGGTTCAAACGCTGCTCAATTGCGATGCTGCCGAGTTTCCAGCGCGCCACGCAGTTGGTTGGGTCATTCGCGAGTTCCAAGCGAAACTGTTCGGCAGCTGCGTCCCAACTGCTGAGAGACATGTACGCGTTGCCGAGCGAATAGTGGGTGCCGGCTTGGCGAGGCGCAATCTCGACGGCCTTTTTGTACTCAATGACAGCGCCATCGTAGTTTTTCATGCTCTCCATGACTTCGCCGGAGATCTCGTGAACCCAAGCTGAATCTGGGTTGATTTGATTGAGGCGCGAGAGAGCTTGCTCGGATAGTTTCATGTGGACTTTGCCGAGCAGGTACAGAACCTCCTCGTCGTCTGGCTTCCGCTGGGAGAGTTTTCTCAGGTGGTCCGCGGCGGCGTCGAGATCGCCGGATTTGATCAGATCGTTCGCGAGGAAGAGTTCAGCGTTATCGTCCGCCGGGTTGCCGCGAAGCGCGGTTTCGAGAGCGGTGCGCGCGCCAGAATAGTCGCCTGTTTCATAGCGCGCGATTCCCAGGAGCGCGGCGGCGGAATACAGCTTCGGATCGATCTTGAGTCCGCGTTC
Source organism: Acidobacteriota bacterium (assembly GCA_019239815.1). The sequence goes on along the minus strand of JAFAZL010000450.1, from coordinate 2,981 downwards.
CAGCGTTTCGGCTGCTTTTTGATATTGGCCGGCGCGAAGATAGAGGGCACCGAGGTTGTTGTAAGCAGGTGCGAGGCGCGGAGCGATTTGGAGAAGAGATTGATAACTCGCCACAGCACCATTGAGATCTCCGCGAGATTCGGCGGTTTTCGCTTCGGCGTACAGTTCCTGGACACGCTCGTCGTTCGCACTCGCGTCGGCCGTTTGCTTTGCGCTGGATTGGGCTTCGAGCGACTCAGCGGACGAACACGCCAAAATTAGAAAGAGCAGACTTCCAAGGATGTGACCCGTTCTCATGGTCGTGGAGTCTCGGCGATAGAATTCGATCCCGATAAAGAAGAGCATCGTTCGGACTCAGACTTGGCCTTCTCGGCTTGTTGTTGCTTCCGATAGACGGGAGCAAGCATGCAATGGACGTTCTTATTTTGCGGCGAAAACTGGAGCGCAATTTCGAGCTCCGATTGTGCTCTTGGAAGATCGTCAAGCCGAACATAAGCCTTGCCGAGAAGTTCGTGTGCCTTTGAATCATTGGGCGCGATCACAATCGCCTGCTGAAGATAGTCGATTGCGTCCGCAGGACGGCTTTGGTCTAAGAGCAAATCGGCGATATCAATATAAGGGGCCGCGCTCTTGGAAGTTGAGTGCGATTGCCACTCAATCGCTGTCTTGTAGGCTACAAGGGCTTCGTTGGTTCGGTTGAGACCAGCGTACGCAAGGCCGAGATTGTCCTCGAATTTCACGTTGCTGGGAGAGAGCTTGAGAGCGTGTTCGAACGCGTTGATCGCTTCGTCGAAACGATTCTCTGTGTACTTCGCCCGGCCGAGGTAATACCAGCCATCGGCGTCATTGGGCGTCCAAGCCAGCATGCGTGTCAGCCATTTGTCCGCATCACGATAGTCGCCGAGCAAGACGTAATCGAAGGCAACGACCTTGAGATCCGCGGCAGTTGGAGCACGCAATTTGGCGCCGGCCGTGAATTCAGCGAGGGAAGCCTTTGCTCTCTCTTGGTTGCGCTCGCTTCGGGATCCGTTCGAGGCACCGGACATATCACCCACGTTGAGGCCCGACTGCTGTTTTGCTTCCTCCTGGATCTCGTGGAAAAGGATATGCCCCATCAAAAAGTGTGCGTCTGCGGAATTGGGATGAGCCTCGAGGAAGTCTCGAACTCTCGGTTCGGCGTCTGCTGCTCGGCCATCGTCGAGCAAAGCGCGCGCTTCGGCGAGTGGCTTGTCGGTTGGATCCTCAATTCCGCGAGTTGTCGTAGCGCTGTTGGGTGACGCCTGGGTTCTCGCTGAACTCGATGCATGAGCCAACACAGAAAACGACAAAACCGACGCGGCAATCGTGAATGGAAGTCGCATCGCGACTAGCTTGCCAAACCGGTTTGTGAATGTCGATCTACGCATCGGTGAGTTAAACCATCTCGCAAAAGCAAAAGCGAGCCGAAGCCAAATGGCCTCGGCTCGCTCGAGCTCCTGCAAACTTCAGAAAGTAATGTTGAAGTAGGCTTGACCTTGCCGAGGCGTATTGTTTTGACATGGAGAGCCCGGACTGTCGAGACCAAACCCTGTGTTACTGACGTTGTTCGAAGTTGCGTTCACGCTAGCGTTTTGAGAGCCGCAGATTTGCATGCGATTCAGGATGTTGAAGAACTCCATTCGAAGTTCCGCCGAAACGCGTTCGCCGAAGAAGAATTTCTTCGCAAGAGCGATGTTTTCGTTGCTGTTGAATGGATTGCGAAGACCGTTGATGTTGCGGAGTGATGTGCCCGGCACGAACCGGCCGGGATCGGAGAAAGCTGCAGGGTTGAAAACCGGCAGTCCCTTGTAATAGTTGTTCCAGTTCAGATCGATCGGCTGCCCCGTTAGGTCCGCTCGGTTAAATCCGTTCAGCAAAGGGTCGCCGCTCGCGGCGATACCAAACGGAACTCCACTCGAATAGCTGAAATTCCCGCTGAGTTGCCAGCCGCCAAGGAGGTTCTTGGCGAGCGTGCCTTCTTTGCTCACAAACTTTTTTCCGGGTCCGATCGGAAGTTCATAAACTCCCGTGATGTTGAGTAGGTGCGTCTGGTCGTTGCTCGCGATGGCCCACTCCGGCTTCTGATTGAACCTGTTGAGTGAGTTGTTGTTGAAGGTCGGGAAGCCCGTGTCGGTGTTTGATAGCGTTTTCGACAGCGTATAAGCAGTGAGGAAGCTAAGACCGTTCGAAAAACGCTTTTGAAATTGTAATTGCATGGCGTTGTACAGCGCCGTGCCGGTCATATCGAAATTATTCTGCAGGCTGCTGTACTGCGGAAATGGACGCAGAGCTTGCTGCAGGTTGATCGAGTTGCCGTAGTCGCACATGAAATTTACATATGGTGTGAAGAACGTGCCTGTGACGCCGGCGCCGGGCGAAGTCGCCGGGCAGGAGGTGCCGGTGTACGTGAATGAGCCGAAACCAGCTGACTGCATTGCAGCTTGCGCAGTCGGATCGGTCCAAGCCGCGCCAAGTGTGTTTCCGAGCGAAAGGAACGACGGATTCAGCTGGTCAGGATTGTTCAACAGTGAAGGCAAGTGAATCGCTCGATTGCCGACATAGGCGACCGACAGAAACATGTTGTAGGGCAGTTCGCGCTGGATGCCTGCGTTCCATTGCTGAGAATACGGTGCCACTGCGGTCGTGCGGTTGAACACATGCAAGTTGCCGCTCGCATTCGCAACTTCGGGGCTGAGTGGCGTCGCGGGGGGATTCGGCAATGGAGCTGCATCCCATTGTCCATAGCCCGGAACAGCCGTGCCCGTCGAGTTCGCAGTGAACGTACCGACGAGAAGCTGGCCGTAGTTGTTCGCGATTTTCGTGGTGCCGTATTCGAACGCGCCATCTTCGAGCGTCATGATCGAGTAACCGCCGAGGATGACGGTCTTGTCGTTGAGCTTGTACGCGAAGCCGATGCGAGGACTTACGTGCTTGAACTGAATGTCCGCGCGGTTGTATCCGGC
>JAFAZL010000434.1 GCA_019239815.1 Acidobacteriota bacterium | reverse complement strand
TATGACAAAGAAACGTTCACAACCCATCCGGCGGAAGACGCGAACTGACGCGCAGCGTAACCGCGAGCGGATTCTTGAAGTTGCGAAAGCTGCATTTGCGCGGTCGGGGGCCAACACGAGCCTGGATGATGTGGCGCGTCAGGCGGGCGTCGGAGCGGGAACTCTGTACCGGCACTTCCCTACCCGGGACGCGCTGCTCGAGGGCGTGTATCACACAGAAGTGGCGAAGCTTGCAGCGGCGGAACGCGAACTGTCAGAGAAACTGCCTCCAGTCGAAGCGCTGCGCGCGTGGATGTTGCTGTTCGTCGATTACATCGCCGAAAAACATATCATCGCGCCGGGGCTGAACACGCTCGTCGGCGGACCGTCAAAGCTCTACGAATCGTCGCGGGCGCAAATCACCGGCGCGATTGAGGCGCTGGTGAAGCGGGCGATCAAGAGTGGAGATATTCGGAAGGATCTCGACGCGTTCGATTTGTTGCGCGCGCTGATCGGCGTTTCGAATGTGGCCTCGACACCGGATTGGCAGCAGAGTGCAAAGAGACTGGTGGACATTTTGATTCTTGGGTCGCGCCCGATCCGCTAGACACTCGATAGGTGCGATGCCCGTCTAAATAGTAGGATGGAGTGATCGAAGGGGCCCGGAGGACTGATGGCTAAGCTGGCGCTGGTTTATGGGATGAGGCTACTCCCGGAAGAAGATTTGGGCGAGATCAAGGACGCGACGGTCGTGTTGAAAAACGGGAAAACGGCGCGCGTAACGATGCACTTGATCGAAGGAACGAAGGAAGAGATCGAGGCAACGTTCCATGATTCGATCGAGGCGTTTTTCGATCTGTATCCAGAGATTTAGAGAGCGCACCGGAGGCGCCCCTCGCCGATTATCGGTTGCCGAAGTTTTCAGGATCTTGGTTGGGATCGCCTAGATTGTCGTTGATGAGGACCGTGGACTGGCCCGTCAACTCAAAGCGTTTGCGGCACTTGTAGCAGGCGACCAAATCATCAAGCCGCGTCATATAAGAAGACGCCTTGGCGAAGCGCTTGCGGTCTTCTTCGCCGGCTCCGCGCGGCAATTCCTTCTTCCTGCGGGCCACTTTCCAACGCACAGGACATTCGAACTCGCCCCGACAGCTCGGGCAAACGAGCTTGATCTTGCGGGTTTCTTCACGCTCGGTATAAAAGGCTCTCTCATCCATAGTTATGAAGCGGGTGTGCTCACCGCTTCGTTCATTGTAACAAAGTCGAGGCCCAGGTCACGCCAGCGCGGCAGGCACTGCTCGAGAGCGTCGAGGGTGCGTGTGCGGTCGGCCCTTGGTTCGCGATGGCTGCCATCGTGGAGGCAAAGAATGTCGCCGCCGGGTTGGTTGCTGGTGGAATCGGATATGGCTTTCGCGCGAACTGAGATCGACTCCATGCGACGGACCAACCAGTCGCTGTTCGGGGCGCGCCAATCGCCCGGAAGGAGAGTCCAAGTTACGACTTGCATGCCCAAATCGCGGGCCGTTGCATCCACCCACGGATTGCGCCATCCAAAAGGAGGACGGAAAAATTTCACCTTATACATGCCGTCGTCCGGCTTTGTATGTATCGCAGAGACGATCGCGCTGTCACAGGCATGCAGTTGGTTGCGCGTTCCAGTGCGAGAGGTCCAGAAAAGATTAGGATGCCCAAAAGTGTGATTGCCAATAACGTGACCGCGCGCGACCGTTTCGCGAACGATTTCTGGATGCGCCAGCGCGTACTCACCAATGACGAAAAACGTCGCGCGGACTTTGTGGCGGTCGAGGATCTCAAGGAACTTCGGTGTCATCGTTGGATTCGGGCCATCGTCGAAGGTGATGGCGAGTTTCCGCGCTGCATTTGTATGCGTGATTGCGGGACCGAAAATCTTTGAGTCGGGGTAGCGACCTGCATAGGCAACTAAACCGGTTGCGGCGGCAACGGCGGCGGGCACCATCGCGTAGTTCGGATTCACGCCGCTATTTTTGCACGAGTGGAGATGAATGGCAGCGCGATCTGGCGGGGGGCCTGGATTCGGGGAAAGTCTTGGCGGATACACAGCTTTCTGTCAGGATGCTGCGCAAAATCGCCGCTGCCTCGGCAGCGTGCCGAGCCAGGAGAGAAGCGATGGCTGGATTCTGTCGAAATTGCGGAAGTCCGTTGGCGGATGGGCAAGGATTTTGCACGAAGTGCGGGACACGCGTGGGAGATGCGCCGGCGAACGCTGCTGCGCCTCCTCCAGTTCAACCGGCGGCATCGGCTCCGCCAGCCGCAGCTCCGCCGGTGTATGCGACGCCGCCTGTTCAGGCCGCGCCCGTTGCGGCTGCTCCGCGATCCGGTGGAATGAGTACGCTGGTCAAAATACTTATCGCGGTGGTGATTATTTTTGTGGCGTTTGGCGCGCTTGCGTCGGTCGCGCTGATTTACATCGGTCATCGCGTGCATCAGAAGGCTACGGAAATGGGCCTGACACGCTCGGACGAAGAGCGCCGCGTGAGCGATGCGGAGTTGCGGCGGATTGATGGATGCGCGTTGTTGCCGAAGTCGGCGGTCAGCGCAGCGGTGCACATGGACGTTGTCCGCGCCGAAAACAACGGCAGCGAACCAGGATGCGCTTACAGCGTGGCAGGTGATCCCGCAGATCTGACGGCGAAGCATCTCGGCGCACTCCACAAAGGTGAGATGAATCAGCAGCAACAAGACACCGTGCAGGATTTCGCCAAGGGGATTCTAAAGAACGGAAATACCCGGACCGCCAGCGAGCATCCCGGAGAAGCGCCAGTGCTGGCTTTTTCGATCGACAACAATGCCGCGCAGCTTCAGATGCGATTGAATCGCGCAACACTGGGGCAGATGGGACCGATCGGATTGAAGCCGATCCCTGGCTTGGGCGATGAGGCATTTGATGCGTATGGCGCGATGCTCTTTGTCCGCAAGGGCGACAAACTGGTGCGCATCATCTACACCAGCTGCCCGTGCGGCCCCGACGATGTGGTGGTGTTGGCTCGAACGATCGTCGCGGGCTTGTAGCCAGCAGCGTTCCCCCATCCACCAACCTCGTCGCCACTTCCGTCGTGTAGGCGCGCAGCCAGCTGCGCCCATGTCCGCACGACTACTGGCATCTTGAGCAGCCTTACATCCGCCACCTCAACCGGGCAGTAAGCGTCGCTGCTTCAGGTCCGTCAGTAGACGCTCAACTTCGGCATCGCGATCCAACCGATTCAGACGCTCGCCGACTTCGTCGTTGTTGAGTTCGAGTTCGGCGCTCGCAACCGATTCCGATTGGTTGACCCGATCCTTCAAACGATCGAACGCGGCGCTTTTCGATCCATCACCAGCTGCGCCTTGCGCTTTCGCCGCCTTGTTAAGCGCGATGCTGCGGCGATGACGAGCGATGAGCAGGTCCCGCTTCGACTTCGCTTCATCGAGCTTCTGTTCGAGCTTCATCAGCGCGCTTTTCAGCGCCTCCACTTGCACTTTCTGATCGTCGACTTGTTCGCGATAGCTCTGTGCTAGTCGTTGCGATGTTTGATAGCGATCGAGCGCTCCACGCGCCAGGTCGTCTTCCTGCTTGTCCACGGCGCGTTCGGCTTTTCGCATCCAGTCGGCGCCGACGTCTTCATTCTCTTTCTGCTTTTTCTCGAGCATGTGCTGGTCGGCGATCGAAACCGCGACCTGCGTCTTCACCTGCATGTATTGATTTTCCATGTCGAGGATGACTTGCTTGATCATCTTCTCGGGATCCTCCGCGCGGTCGATGACGTCGTTGATGTTCGCGCGGATCAATGTGCTTACTC
>JAFAZL010000230.1 GCA_019239815.1 Acidobacteriota bacterium | reverse complement strand
GTACCGCCATCCTACGCGCCAGGCGGCTAGGGCCTCTGAACGAGCACCTGCCAAACGTTTTGACGGGCGACCGTGACCCGGTCGATGTGTCCAAGTTGATCGCGCTGCGATCGACGCAAATTCCTTCCCTTCGAAAAATGCAATGTTGTCTGGTTTCGTGTGTGCCGCTGCATGCGGGCCGCTTGAGTTTGAGTTCCAAAACGGTCCTGACGTGGATGTGAGTCGTACCCGGCGGGGGCTGGGGCAACGCCGTAACTGGCTCTAACAAAAGGGGATACCTTGCTGAAGCTGCGAAAAGTGGAAATTACCGGGTTTAAGTCCTTTTGCGAACGAACGGTGGTGACGTTTTCTGGGATCGGCACGACTTGCATCGTGGGGCCGAACGGATGCGGCAAGTCCAACGTCGTGGACGCGATCTCGTGGGTTTTGGGAGAGCAGAGCCATAAGTCGCTGCGCGCGGAACGGATGGCGGACTGCATTTTTAACGGAACGGTGAAGCGGCCGCCGATGGGGCTGGCGGAAGTGACGATTACGCTGGAAGACCCGGAACTGGCCGAGGCGGCACGGTTTGTGATGGAAGGCGGGGCCGAGGCGGGCGAGGCCACGAGTGGTGCGGCAGGAGCTGAGGCTGGCGGCGGCGTGAACCTCTTGGAGGATGGAGCGGCGGTTTCAGAGATTGGAACTCCTGCGGGCGACATACTGGCGGGATATGCGGATGGTCGCGAAGCGGCCGAGCATGGAGCTGAGACGGAAGGTGCGGCGGTTGAGGGAGCGGAAATCGTTCCCGTGGAATCGTCGGAGCCGGAGTTTCTGAAGGGCAAGCGCAAGAAGAAGATGGCGGACAAGCATCCGCTGTCGACGAAGCCGGGCGAGGTTGTCGTCAGCCGCCGGCTGTATCGTTCAGGGCAGAGCGAGTACCTGATCAACGGGCGCATTGGGCGGCTGCGCGACATCCAGGAAATGTTCATGGGAGTCGGACTGGGGCCGGACTCCTACGCCATTATCGAACAGGGTCGCATCGGGCAGATTCTTTCGACGAAGCCGCTGGAACGGCGCGCGATTATCGAAGAAGCAGCAGGCGTGACGAAATTCAAGACGAAGAAGCGGCTCGCGGAAGCGAAGCTCGAATCGTCGAAGCTCAATCTGTCGCGCGACAACGACATTGTCGTGGAAGTCGAGAAGCAGCTTGGTTCGCTGAAGCGGCAGGCGGCGAAAGCGCGGCGTTACGCAGAAATTCGCGACGAAATGCGCGGGATCGTTCGACAGATGCTGGCGGGGAAGGCGCGCGAACTCGATGCCGAGGCGGAGCGCGTTGGTAAGCGGCTCGAGGAACTTGTGGCGTCGGAGACGAAGCACGCGAACGACATCGCGGCGCAAGAGACGGAACAAGATCAGTTGCAGCAGCGGATCTACGAACTCGACGCAACGATCAAGCAGAACCAGAATGTGCTGAACGCGACGGCGCTCGAGGTCGATCGCAGCGAAAATAAGATTGCGTACAACGAGCAGCGTGCGCAGGAGTTGGCGGGACGCGGCGGTCAGGTTGCCGCGGAAATTACGGCGGCCGCGGCACAGATTGCTGAGTGGGAGACGCGCAATTCGGCGCAGATTGAATCGGTAAATTCGCTGCGTGCCGAGTCGACGACGCTGACGGGGAACGTCAACGGGCTGACCGTTCGTGCTCAGACGCGCGCGGCGCAGATTCATGAGTCGGAAGTTCGCATCGATGCGCTGCGGCAGTGCGCTTCGGAGGCGAGCGAGAGCTTGCTGCGTTTGCACGGCGAGCAGAAGCAGGCGGAAGAGGCGCTCGTGCACCAAGCAGCGGCGCTGCAGAAGCTGGAAACGACGGAAGGCGCGTTGCTCGAGATGTCGCTGCAGGTTCGCGACAGCGCCGACAAGAGTGCGTCGGAGTGGGAGTCGGCGAACGCGCAGTTGAATGCGCTGCGGCAACAAGTCGCGGCGCTGCAGGCGCGGATCGCTGGATTGCGTGAAGAGCGCGATGCCACGGCGAAACAAGCGGAAGCGCTGCGCGATTCGCTTGCCGGGGCACGCGCCAAGCATGCGACGTTGACACAAGTTTTGAACGATCGCTCGTATACAGCGGATGCGGTGCAGAAGCTGTTTGCAGCGAACGAGCGCGGCGGCGGCCATGACTTTCACGCGGTGGGCGTGCTGGCCGATTACGCGGAAGTCGAACAGCAGCACGAAGCGGCGATTGAGCAGTATCTTCGCGATGAGCTCGAGTACGTCGTCGTGCAAACCTACGATCACGCACGAGCGGGCGTTTCGCTTTTGCGCGAAGAGGTTGGCGGGCGGGCAACGTTCTTCGTCGATTCGCTGCGCAGCTTGAACCTCCGGCTGGATGAGTATGAGCCGATTGCGAATTTCAGGGCAGAAGACGGCGTCGTATCGCGACTCGACAAGCTCGTCGAATTTCGTGATCCGCTCGGACCGGCAGCGAAGCAGTTCCTGCCACGGCTGAAGGCGGCATATCTCACCGACGGGCCGATCGCCGCCGAAAAATTAGCGCGTGACAATCCGCAGTATGCGTTCGTAACTCCGGATGGCACCTGCTTTCAAGGTCGGATGGTAACCGGCGGGCGTCCCGATGAAGCCGGCCCGCTCGTGATGAAGCGCGAGCTGCGCGCGCTCGATGCGGAAGTCGCGGTGCTCGAATTTGAAACCGAGCGCATTCGCGCGACGCAGGAGGCGCTCGCTTCCGATTTGCGCGAGGCCGAGCAAACGCTTGAAGAGGTTTCGACGAAGCAACACGCGGCCGAACGCGATGTCTTGTCGGCAAAACACCGTCACGAACAGACGCAAGCGGAACTCGCGCGGCTCGGACTCGAGCTGACTTCGTGCCAAGGCGAGCTCGCGCGCATCCGGCAGAATGTCGAGGGAGCTCGCACGCGAGCCGAACAGGCGAAGACGCAGCTTGCGGTCGCGAACACAACGCGGGCGGAAGCCGAAGCGGAAAGCACGCGGCTGGCAGAGGAGCTGGTGCAGCTTCGCGGATCGATTCAGACCGAGCAAGATGAGCTTGCTGTTGCACGTGCCGAGCTGGCCGCGCTGAATGAGCGATTGTCGGCCGCCGAAGCTCTCGCTTCGCGATTGCAGCAAGAGCGCGAGGGCATCGATCGGCGCGCGATATCGCTGCAACAGCAGCAAACATCGATCGGCGAAGAAGCGGCCGGTCTTGTTACGCAGAATGAACAGCTTGCGACGCAGCTCGAAGCTCTGCGCGCGGAAAAGACGAGGCTCGAAGAATCGCAAGTCACTCTCGAAGCCGAGTGGGATTCGGGCCGCAAGCGCATCACGCTGATGGAAGACACGTTGCGTTTCGGCCGGCAGTCGCTCCAGGAAATCCGCGAGCAGCGGAGCCATGCCGAAATCGAACGCGCACGAAACGATTCCGACCGCCAACACCTGCGCGAGACGTGTATGTCGGAAGTGAACATGCAGCCCGAAGATCTGATCGCCACCGAAACCGCATTCATCAGCGGCGAAGAGCTCGCCCTCGCAGAAGCCAACTATCGCGAAATGAAGTCGCGCATCGAATCGATGGGCGCGGTAAACATGATGGCGCTCGAGGAGTTCAACGAGACCGAGCAGCGCTTCGCATTCCTGACGCGCGAGCGCGACGACCTGTTGCAATCGATCGCCGACACGCAGCAGGCCATCGTCGAGCTCGACCAGGTGACGCGCGAGAAATTTGAGCAGGCGTTCCACGCCATCAACGGCAACTTCTCGACGGCCTTCCATACAATCTTCGGCGGCGGCCACGCGGAAATGCGCCTGACCGAAGCCGACAGCTCGGGCGACGCCGGCATCGACGTGGTCGCCTCACCTCCGGGCAAGCGCCTGCAAAACATTTTGCTGCTGTCGGGCGGCGAAAAGGCGATGACGGCGCTCGCGCTGCTGATCGCCATCTTCAAATATCAGCCGAGCCCGTTCTGCATCCTGGACGAAGTCGATGCGCCGCTCGACGAAGCAAACGTTGGCCGGTTCACGAAGCTCGTGGGCGAAATGAGTTCGCAGACGCAGTTCATCATCGTCACGCACAACCGCAAGACGATGGAGACGGGCAGCGTGCTTTACGGCGTCACAATGCAAGAACCTGGCGTCTCGAAACTCGTTAGCGTTCGCTGGGAAGGCGACGAAGTGCCGAAGAAGACGATGGCGGCGTCCGCGGCGTAAGCCTCTCTCAGATCAAAAAACTCAACGACGAGGCGAGCCAAAAGCTCGCCTCTTTTTTGTCGCTAACGACTTTCGTCCACCGTCGATGACGCAGAGAATAAGAGTGGATAAGTGGGCCGATGACGCGACAATCGAAGAAACAGCAGATTCCTCGCTCCGCTCGGAATGACAGGGCTGTTGTAGTCGCGCTGCTTAACTGAATCGCGTAAGAATTTCAATTGCAAATTCGCGGTACGAAAATTTTTCTCGCGCCCATCTCTTTTCCAATTTTTTCCACACGCTCGTTACATTGACACGCCAGCG
>JAFAZL010000130.1 GCA_019239815.1 Acidobacteriota bacterium | reverse complement strand
CTCGCGCATGATGAGGCCGCAGGCGATACTGGCGCGAAGCACGGGCGGACGCGACGCGACAACTCCGTGCACTGAGATTGCTGACGCGACTTCAACTTTTCCCCTGTGAAGTAATCGCAGCTTGACGAGTTTGGCGCGGGTGGTGTCCTATACCCAACCGCGAGAGCGAAGAATTTTCGTCACTGAGCTGCGATGCTGGCCCTGCTGGGTTTCCTCACAATCGTTGTTTTGTTGGCCGCGATCCTGAGTCGAAGAGTATCGCCTCTGACGGCTTTGGTCGTGGTGCCCGTGGCGGCGTCGCTCGCCGGAGGATTCGGTGTTCGAACCGGCGGATTCATGGTGCATGGAATCCAAAGCGTTGCGAACGTTGCCGGCATGTTTGTGTTTGCGATTCTGTTCTTCGGCGTAATGACCGACGCTGGAATGCTCGATCCAATCATCGACCGGATTCTGCGAAGCGTTGGCAGTCACCCGCCGCGGATTGTGGTGGGCACGGCGTTGCTAGCGTTGCTCGTTCATTTGGATGGGTCGGGTGCGGTCACGTTTCTGATCACGATTCCCGCGATGCTGCCGTTGTATGACCGGCTTGGGATGGATCGGCGAGTGCTGGCGTGCGCAGCATCGATGGCGGCGGGCGTCAATTTTTTGCCGTGGACCGGGCCGATGATTCGCGCTTCGGCGGCGCTGCACATTCCGGTGCTGACGATTTTTCGACCGCTGCTTTCAGTGCAGATTGCGGGGCTGGGGTTTGTGTTTGGGTGCGCTTGGTGGCTGGGGCGGCGGGAAGCGAAGAGGCTTGGCTTCGAAACAGGCTCTACTGCGGCGAGAGCGGGTTTTGTCTCACGCGAAAATAGGCCGGAGGAATTGGCGCTGCGTCGGCCGCGGCTGTTTTGGTTCAACGTTGTGCTGACGATTGCACTCGTTGTGGGAATGGTCGCGCTTCGGCTGGATCCGTTTGTCGTGTTCATGGTCGGGTTCGTGATCGCGATTGCGGTGAATTACCCAGAGCTGGCGATGCAGCGAGCCCGGATTGACGCACATGCGCGTGCGGCGCTCGTGATGGCAGCAATTCTTTTTGCAGCGGGGGCCTTCACGGGAATCATGAAGGAATCTGGAATGCTCAGCGCGATGGCAGCATCGGCGATTCACGCGGTGCCGACACGAATGGCGCACCATTTGCCGTTTGGATTGGCGCTGATTTCGATGCCGTTGAGTTTGCTGTTCGATCCCGATTCGTTTTATTTCGGCGTGCTGCCAATTCTGGCTGAAGTCGCCGGAGGATTTGGAGTGGCGCCGGTGCAGATGGCGCAGGCATCGATTCTGGGACAAATGACGACGGGATTTCCGATCAGCCCGCTGACGCCGGCGACTTTCTTAATTGTGGGGCTAGCGGGAGTGGAACTGCGGGATCACCAGAAATTCAGCTTCCCTTTTTTGTTCGGAGCGACCGTCTTCATGGCGGTTGTCGCCGTCGCGCTGGGTGTTCTGTCCATCTGATAAGGTTGCCATCCATGACCGAATCGGACGCAGATTGCCAGCCGCTCGGCGAAGCGTTATAACCATTGGCAGCGAGACGTCCCCGAGGGAAGTTCCCGCTCGAGGCTGACCATGCACGAGACAGAAGCTGACCTTCATCCTCATCTGCACTACGCTCATTTCTACGAACCGTCTCACTTCCCTGCAGCCGAAGTCGCGGCCTTTCTCTACCGCGGAATAAGGCAAGGCGAAGCCGTGATCCTGATGGCATCGCTGTCGCATGCCGCACTCATTGAGGCGGAAGCCAAGAAACTGAGGGTGGATGTCCGGGACCTGCGAAACACAGGGCTGTGGGATGTGACCGAAGTGGAGGAAATGCTGCAAGAATTCGAAAGCGGCAAACCAACTCCCACTATCCTGGAGCATTTCATCGACGCAACGATTCGTCCGGCTCAAGCGAGGTCGTCGAGTAAACGCATTCGAATTTATGGCGAACTTGAGGATGCGATTTTGAGCCGTCTTGGAAACGCCGAAGCGGCGCTGGAAATCGAACGTTATGGGAATCGATTGGTGTCGGAAGGCGTCGCAAAAATTTACTGTGGCTATTCGAAAAGTTCCTTTCCAGACGAGAGCTTCGCGAAGCCGTTCATGAAGGTGTGTCAGCTCCACGACCACGTCCACAACGGTCTGAAGGATCAAGACGATTGGCGGTATCAAATGGCGGCCAAGATGGCGACCGTCTAACGGGCACGAGATAGATTCGATTTCAACACCTTGTAGACGAATCCGGTATAGACTCTCGGCCACGATTTACTTCCTGTAGCCGGAGTCACAACTATGAAAACGCACTTCTTCGTACTCGGATGCCTATGCTCGTGTGTCTTCGCGGCGATTTTTGCACACGGCGCAGCCACAACACCTTCCCAGTCGCGTCAGGAAGCCGCTACCGCGACGCACAATTTCTCGAGAGACACGAAGATTTGGGTTAGCAATTTCGAACTCGATGCGGGGGACGTGAAGACCGACAAGGGCGGAATCGTTGGCGAGGTGCGGCCCGGAATTCTGGAAAGGCCGAGCAAGCGCTGCGAGCGCGATCCCGAATGCCAGTCGAAGAAGATTGTCGATCTGATGGCGAAGAGCATCGTCGAGGATCTGCAGAAGGCTGGATACAAAGCCCAGCGCCTGATGCCTGGCGACGCCCAACCTGCGATGGGTGCGTGGGTGCAAGGTGTCTTCACTGAAGTCGATGAAGGCAATCGCAGGCGGCGAGCTATTGTGGGCTTTGGCTCGGGTGAAGCGAAGATGGATCTCTACGTGACGCTGACCGACCTTGCTGCGCCGCAGAAGCCGATGTATGAAGTGGCGAACAACGAAAACAGCGGGAAGAAAATTGGGGCGGTGATTACGATGAATCCCTACGTTGCAGCGGCAAAGTTCGTGATGGAAAAGCAGGCGCCCGAGAAAACGGTGAAGAAGACGGCTTCCGAGATCGCGAAGGAAGTCGAACATCACATGCAGTAACCGGAAGCGCTTAGTGGGAAGCTAGCGCTTGTCCGCGCCCGCGAGGATCGCTACGAATCGCGGATCGCCACGGAAGGTCTTCCAATCGTCATCCGTGCGGACGGTTTCGACATCGGTATAGCCGAGATCAAACGCCTTTTTCAACCGCTCGAGCGCGACTTCGCGATTGCCTTCGACGGCGGCTCCGGTCGCCAGGCCGTACCACGCATTCGGTACCGCGGTGGCGATTTTCGATTTCTCCGCCCGCTGCAGCGCCTCATTCAGCACTTGGTCTGCTTCTTTGT
>JAFAZL010000113.1 GCA_019239815.1 Acidobacteriota bacterium | reverse complement strand
CGCCGCTGCCGGTGACGTTTCATCGGGCGTTTGATGAGAGTGCGGATTTGTTCGTGGCGCTGGAGGACGTTGTGGCGACTGGGGCTTCGCGATTGTTGACGTCGGGAGGAGCGGAAAAGGCGCCGGAGGCAGTGGCGAAGATTGCGGAATTGGTGAGGCAGGCTCGAGGAAGGATCCTTGTTATGCCGGGGAGCGGAGTGACCGCCGAGAATGTTGCCGAGATCGTGACGAAGACGGGGGCGATGGAGATTCATGCGGGGTTGAGTTCGGTGGTATCAAGCGACGGGGAGCCGGAGCTATTTGAGAGAGAGGTACGACGGCTGGTCGCTGCGGTTGGCTGACGAAGACACCCGCGCGGATTATATCTTGCGGACATGGGGCGCAGCATGCTGCGCCCCTACACAACTGTGGCGAGCGCACGTTCAAAACGGTTACTTGGCGGCAACGTCGACGGAGGCTTTGGTATTTTCCCAGGACATGCTGAGGGTGCAGCCGGAGCCGGCGTGATCGAAGGAGATGGTGAAATTTTCCATCGGCGAGGAGAGCTGCGAGACTTTCATATCGATGCGTGCGAGATCGTTGCTTGGGCCGGGATAGGCGGTACCCCATTCGCCGGTTTTTTTGCTGATGACGAGTTGCCATTTGTCGGCGTTAGGCAGAGCGAAGATGGTGTAGCTGCCGGCGGGAACGTTGGTGCCGCCGACGTTTAGGTCGGTGTCGGTGACGAAGGTGGTCGATTCATTCGCGCCTGCCCGCCACACTTGCCCGTAGGGGACGAGTGCTCCGAAAATTTTGCGGCCCTTCATGCGCGGGCTCGAGTAAGCGATCTTGACGGACTTGCCGCCGGAGAGTTGGCATTCGGCGTTGGCGGGAGGACTGGGGCGGCTGGCTTTGTCTTGCGCGCAAGCGGAGAGCGAAGCAATGGCGAGACAACAAACGAGGCAACAAAGTTGTTTGAGCATGATTTTTCTCCACGATGAGATGTGCGACGAAGCGGTCTTGGGTATCGCAGTGGGATAGTGCCACGACGTGATTGTGGTGCCAAGTGTGGCGGGAGGGTCATGGAGCGGAGTGAAGTAAGATTGGGCCACATTACGATTCCTTTACACCGTTTTCGGGATTGTGTTAGTCTGGATTTGTCGAAGAGAAGAGGAAAATTTAGGGGACGACGGAGAGGGGCACTTGAGCGTAGCCAAATCAGTACTGATCGAACAGTTCCGGGCCAACGTTAAAGATACCGGCTCACCAGAAGTGCAGATTGCGCTGCTGAGTGAGCGGATCAGCTACTTGACCACGCACCTCAAGTCTCACGTGAAAGACCACGCATCGCGCCGGGGTTTGATCATGATGGTCAACAAGCGCCGCCGCCTGCTGGACTATCTCAACCGCCGGGACCCGGATCGGTACCGCGAGATTGTTGAACGGCTTAGCCTGCGCAAGTAGCAGCTCCGCTGGTGTGGAGCTACGCTACCGCGAATCCACGAACGTAAAATCTCAGAATAAAACGGTGGCAGCGGTGTCGCTGCTCGTGGAGTCGTTGCGCGTCCGCTCGTGACTATTGGTGACGGGTGGAATCTCAGGGATGTGTCTAGGCGTTGGTTCGCCAGCCTCGTAAGACCTCACCTCGAATCTTCTTAATGAAATGATGCGGAGACGATTCTCCGCGCGAAATGAAACGGCTCTGCGTGAACGCGGAGCCTAAGGAATATGTCTATGTCTGAAAACACAAGCACGCCAGCACCCTACTCGGTGACAGTGGAAGTGGGAGGCCGGCCGCTAATTCTGGAGACCGGCAAAATCGCCAAGCAAGCCAACGGCGCGATAACAGCGCGTTACGGCGATACGATCGTGCTGACAACCGCGTGCATGAATTCGACTCCGAACGATCGCGACTTTTTGCCGTTGACCGTGGACTACAAAGAAAATACTTATTCGGCGGGGAAAATCCCGGGCGGGTTTTTCAAGCGCGAAGGACGTCCGTCGGAAAAGGAAGTTTTGACGTCGCGGCTGATCGATCGCCCGATGCGGCCGTTGTTTCCGGAGGCGTGGCGGAACGAGACGCAAATCGTGTCGATGGTGCTGTCTGCGGATAGCGCGAACGATCCGGATGTGATCGCGGTGACGTCGGCTTCGGCTGCAGC
>JAFAZL010000110.1 GCA_019239815.1 Acidobacteriota bacterium | reverse complement strand
GCGCGGCGCGCACTTCGCCGCCCGATCGATATCTCTGCGATGGATCCTTATCGAGACACTTCTCGATTACAGCCTGGAGAACCGGAGGCACCGCAGGCACGATCGGTGGGAGAGACTCGCGCAGAATCGAGGCGCTTAATTCATACGCTGTCGAGCCTCGAAAGGGGCGTTTGCCCGTCGCCATTTCATACAGCACGACGCCCAGCGCCCACACATCGCTGCGCGCATCGGCTTCCTGGCCCCGCAATATCTCTGGCGCCATGTAAGCCAGCGTTCCGGTTACTGCGTGTTGGTCGTCCCAGGCGCCGTCGAACTTTGTTGTGTCATCGCCGGTGTTTTGCTGGACAACGCGTTGCGACAGCCCGAAGTCCAGCAACTTCAGCCGCCCCGACGGCGTGACCCATACGTTTCCCGATTTCAGGTCACGATGAATGATGCCGCGTTCGTGTGCGTGCGCCAGTGCGTCCGCCAACTGCATCCCGTAGCGAACGATCACATCGGCAGAAAGCGGTCCGGTCAGTACCTCCTGCATCAGCGAATGGCCCTCGACAAACTCCATCGCGATGTACGGCTGGCCGTCGTCCTCGCCGATTTCATAGATCGTGCAGATATTGGGGTGATTCAGCGCCGAGATGGTCTGCGCCTCGCGCAGCACTTTTTCGCGGGCTTGAGGGTCTTTTTCGAGTCGGTCGAGCGTCAAAAACTTCAGCGCCACGTCGCGCCGCAGCGTCAGATCATGCGCGCGGTATACGACGCCCATCCCGCCTTCGCCCAGTTTTTCCGTGATGGAGTAGTGGGAGATCGCTCGCCCAATCATGCGTCACTTCGTGCGCCCGAGTTGAACACAGCCTTAGATTACAGGCAAGTGTGGGGCTGCGGTGAAATTCCGCTTCTTGGTATTCGTGAAACGAGTGGAAGAGCGGCGCTGGGCCAGCCTATGACCGGCTGCAGTGGCGCTCCACCCCTGTTGAAGACTTCTAACCCTTGCGGTTTCGGACGAGCGCCAGAAACTCATCGCGCGTTTGCTTGTTCGTGCGAAATTCGCCCAGCATCGCGCTCGTCACCGCCTGGCCATGCTGCTTCTCGACGCCGCGCATCTGCATGCACAAGTGGCGCGCCTCGATAATCACGCCGACTCCCTGCGGCGCGATTTTCTCCTGAATCGTTTCGGCGATCTGGCTCGTCATCCGTTCCTGGATCTGCAATCTCCGCGCGAACATATTCACAAGCCGCGCCACCTTGCTCAGGCCGATCACTTTTTTCGTCGGCAGATAAGCCACATGCGCCTTCCCAAAGAAGGGAAGGAGGTGATGCTCGCAGAGACTGAAAAACTCGATGTCTTTGACTACGACCATCTCGTCGTACGCTACGCTGAACGTCGCACCGTTCAGCAGATGATCGACGTTCAGGTGATAGCCACTGGTCAAAAACTTCAGTGCCTTCTCAAACCGCTCGGGCGTCTTCCGCAATCCCTCTCGATCGGGATCCTCCCCGATCTCCTTGATGATTTCGCGCATGTGACACGCAATCGTTTTCGCGTCACGCGGTTTGCCATCATCGAGCCGGATTTCTTCCGTCGGCTTGTTCATCCCTGGTCCTTTCAGCACCGTCAAAGTGCCACGTCCGAACCGCTTACCGCTTCCTCTCCTGCGTATTCAAAACTGTTATTCGACGTCTCCTCGACGCGCACACGCTCGAGTTTTGCGTGCGGAAACGACTTCAATCGCCGATAAATCTCGATGCACAAATTCTCCGTCGTCGGCACTTCGGCGCGAAATACATCGACCTCGTCGTTCAGCGAGCGATGATCGAACGGCTCCAATATTTCTCGCTGCACAAAGCTGTCGAGGTCGGCGAGATTCGCGATCATCCCCGTCGCTGGGTCGACGTCTCCAGAAATGTTGATTTCGATCGTGTAATTGTGGCCGTGCCCGCACGCGTTGTTACACTTGCCATAAATCCGCGCGTTCTCAGAGTCGCTCAGCTGCGCACTATGCAGCCTGTGCGACGCCGCGAAACGATACCGCCGTCCGAGTTCGATCTTCAGGTCGCTCGCCGCCGTCATGTCGCGCTCCCCTTCCGGCCAGCGCCATTGCGGTAGCAATCCGCAAACAAATCCGGCGACTCGTACAATCGCACACGATGCAGCCGCCCCTGCGGAATCTTCGGCTCCAGCAAATTCCAGATGACGCGCGCGACGTTCTCGCAAGTCGGAATCTGCCCCGCGAGTTCCGGCACTTCAAAATTCAAATGCCGGTGATCCATTCGCCGCATCACTTCCTGCTCCAGAATCTTTTTCAAATCGGCGAGATCGACCACCATGCCCGTGACAGGATCGGGTTCACCCGCTACGGTCACTTCCAGCGTGTAGTTGTGCCCGTGTCCATGCGGGTTGTTGCACTTCCCAAATACGCGGCGATTCTCCTCCTGAGACATCGCCGGATTGTTGTACCGGTGCGAGGCCGAAAATTCGATTTTGCGCGTCAGCAGGACCATAGCCCGTTGCCTGAAAAGACCTCCGACATTCTGTTTCAAAACGAAAAAATTATCGCGCGGTCCCCGGCGTCCCGACCGAAATCTCGCGCCCCTTCCATGCCACTTTTCCCCTGGCATAGGCGCGATACGACCCAAACAGGACCCCGCTATAAATCAGTACGGCGGGCACATAATAGAGGATGAGCGACCCACTGAATTGGTTACTCCGCAGGTCCATCCCATAACCGGCCTGCCGCACAAGCAACAACACCACTCCAGCCATCAGCGCGAACGGCATGAACAGGCCAATCAAGATCAGCAAAAGCGGAATCCAGGGCACTGCCGAAAAGAATTCGCTGTAGGTCGCCCTTCGCGACCCGCCCATTAACAAGTACAAATTCTTCTTCCATCCTTCGCTCATCGCCGCAAACGACCGATACATTCGCGCCTTCACCACACCTTTGCCGGTGCCAAACCAGATCGGATGGCCGGCGCTTTTCACATTTTTTGCCAGCGCCACATCTTCCAAAACTTCACCCGCAATCGCTGCGTGCCCGCCAATTGCGTCGTAAACATCGCGCCGAATCATTAGAAATTGCCCATTCGCTGCGGCCGTTGGTTTCTTCGGATCGTTCACATCCTTGAATGCAAATTGCCGCGCCAGCCGGCAATACACAAACGGGATCAGCGACTTCTCGTACCACGTCTCGGTCACCTGCTCCGGCGAAAACGAAACCAGCGCTGCATCCGACTCCTGCGCGATTTGCAACGCCCGCGCCGTGGCTCCGGGAAGCAGCTCCGCGTCCGCATCCGTGAAAAGCAGCCAGCGACTGTGCGCTTCCGCCGCTCCACGCCACACCGCGTTGTTCTTCCCGACCCAGCCCGCAGGCAGCTTGCCCGTCTCCAGCAACCTGAGCTTCGGGATTTCCGCAGCTGCTCGACGCACCGCCGCGACCGTTCCATCGCTCGACTGATCGTTCACCACCAAGATTTCCGCGATCGCTGGCTGCGCCGCCAAACTCCTTACGCAACCGCCAATCACCGACTCTTCATTTCGTGCTGGCACGATCGCCGTAATGCATGCCTCGCCTGCAAACGCAGCCGTGTTCTTCTTGCCTTCCTCGGCAAGGTCAGCGCTCGCGCCAGCTTCCGTGCGCAGAGACTCTTCACCCTGTCTTTGTGAATTTGGCTTCGTGTTGGACATGGATAGATTCGGCGGAAGCTCGCCCGAACGCCACCGGCCAAATCGCCACCCAGGCCGAACCGGCGTTCCGAACCACTCGGGGATACGTTATTATAACACCTGATGGGAGTCGGCCGAAAACTCGTGAATTGGGCCGCAATCGCGGTCGCCGCCGCCGTAATTCTGGCATTTGCGCTCCCCAGCTATCGCCAGGGAGAGGCCTCCATCGCGGGCAGCAAAGCGCGTGATTTCCCGTTAACGATTGAGGGCAAACCCACTCATCTCTCCGATTTCCGCGGCAAGATCGTCGTGCTGAATTTCTGGGGTTCTTGGTGTGGGCCGTGCGTCGAAGAAGCGCCCGGCCTGAATCGCCTTCAGCAGCACATCGCCTCGCACAACGCGATGGTGCTCGGCGTGGCCGCCGACGAAGACGACGCCGCTTACAAAAAATTCCTTCTCGACCACGCCATCAACTACCCGACCTACCGCGATCCCGCCACAAAGGAAAATCGCTCCGCCATCGGAGAATCCTACGGCACCGTCATGGTTCCCGAGACGTACATCATCGACCGCAACGGCAAAATCGCCCGCAAGATCATCGGATACCAGCAGTGGGACTCACCGGAGATGTTGTCCTACTTCGATCAGCTCCTCGCTAGTTCGTAGTCTCGCGGATTCCAATCGGACATTCCGGCGAAAATCACTCTTCCAGCAGATTGGCTGTGCCTTTGCTCGTGAGGACTAAGCATTCGTACCCACTACGCGCTCAACTTCCCGCTCTTCATCTGATCCGCCAAATACTCGCTCGCACGCATCGAGAACGCCAAAATCGAAAGCGTCGTCGTCTTGTCCGTGCAACTCAAAAACAAGCTCGCGTCCGCGACAAACAAATTTGGGACATCGTGCGTCTGTCCAAACTTGTTCGTCACGAAGTTTTTTGGGTCGCTGCCCATGCGCAGCGTTCCCGTTTCGTGCAGACTCCATCCCGGTATTTGCGGATGCTCGCTACAACCCTCATACTCCGCGCCGCACGCCCGAAAAATCTCGCGGCTGATATATTTTCCGTGTTCCCACATCTTCAGTTCGTTCTCGCCCCATCGGAAATGAACTCGCACGACAGGAATTCCAAACGCGTCCTTCACTTCGGGATCGATGTCGACAAAATTCGTCGGACTCGGAAGGGAAGGAGCCTGAATTCCCAAATTTACCGGGGCCGGATATTTTCGTTTCACTTCGCGTTTGAACTCGGAGCCAAATCCTTCGATGCCGCGTAGCTCCGGAAATTCGCCGCACCCTCCATCCGGATACATCGAATACCCGCGAATGAAGGCCTCTTCGTGCGGATTGTTTAAGTTTTGCCAGCGCGGCAGCCATGCGATCTCCGCGGTTGAAACATTGTCCGGGAAAGCCGGCTGCCCGAGTAGTTGCGGCAAGTATCCGTACGCCGTCGAGCCGTAGATGTGATCGCACAAATTTCGTCCGGCCTGGCCACTGGAATTCGCAATCCCATTCGGCCAGTGGCGCGATTTCGAGTTCAAAATGATGCGGGCGCTTTCGACGGTCGAAGCCGCAACCACCACTGCGCGTCCGTAGACTTCGACTTCTTGTTTCGTGTTTCGGTCGATGTACGCCACTCCCGCCGCGTGCCCCTTCTCGTCGACCAAAATATTTTTAGCCAGCGCATTCGTGCGCAGCTCCAGATTCTTCGTCGCTTCAGCGGCAGGCAGTAAATACCGCGGCGAAGAGAAAAACGCCCCGATGTCGCATCCTTCCGTGCAATTCCCGCAATAGTGGCATGCTGGGTGCCCGTTGTGCTCTTGTGTGAGCTGCGCTTCGCGATCCGGCAGATACGGAACGCCCACTTTGTCGGCGCCTGACTTTAAAATCCAATCGAAGCAGCGGAAATTCATTGGTGGAATGTATTCGCCATCCGGATTGCTCGGCCGGTTCTGCACCGTGCTCGCCACGCCGATCAATCGCTCGACGCGCGAATAGTACGGCGCGATCTCTTCGTATTTCACCGGCCAATTCACGTCAAATCCGTCGAGGCTCGCCGCCTGAAAATCGATGTCGCCCATCCGCGCCGCGCTGCGGCCCCAGAAATTGGTCTTGCCGCCAACGGCAAAACATCGCGGCCACATCCACTGTGTGCCGGGCGCGGTCGTGTACGTGATTTCGTGTTCCCAGATTCCGGCAGTGTATTCGTTGTCCATGTAGCCGTAGGATTGCGCGCGTTTTTTCGGGTCATCGAAGCCGCGAAACTTCATGTCATACGGCATGCGGTGATTTTTGAAATCCTTGCCGGGATTCAGTGCGCGTCCCGCATTCAGCGCGCACACTTTCAGCCCGGCTTCGCAGAGCGTTTTGATCGCCATGCCGCCGCCAGCTCCCGTGCCGATCACAATCACGTCGTAAACTTGTTTTGCCATATTTGGAGTCCTCGTTTTCGTCGTGATCTAGTATTTCGGCGGGGGCAAATGCTTGTGCTCGCGATCGTCCACGTGCGGGCATGCGGGCGACGCGTTGTAAAACTTCAAGCTGGGACAATCCAGCTCTTCCAGCCCGACACGCGACGTGTAAAAGCCCATCGTTGTGTATTCGCGCATCAAGCCGAAAAACGCGCGTCCATCTTCTTCGCCGTCGCGAAATTCTTTTTTGTACGCAAGATGTCGCAGGAGTTCCGTCTGATCGGCTTCGGTGATCTCAAGAAAGTTCTTTTTGTATAGCCGCTCCGAATGCGCATTCATCCAGCTCAACCCCAAGCGGAACGGATACTGCAAACTTTCGTCGTGAAACACCATGAAGTCGATGAACTCCGCAACGCCCGCTTCGCGCGCGCCGGCTCCGCCATCGCTCGGAATGATCATCTCCGATAGCCGCTCGACCATCGGATATTCGTCCGGAAAGAAAAATTGCGGCGAGTACGTCGCGCTCTTGATCTGTTGCACAGCCTTGCCGGCCGCGTGTACGTCCTCGCAGGCAAACATCCACTTGCTGAATCCAGCGAATCCGGCTGCCGCCGAGGCCGTAGCCAGAATCCGCAACATCTCCCGCCGCTCAATACTCTGTCCCGCCATGTGCTCTCGCTCCTGTGATAGCGTCGTGTCGAACTCAACTCAGATAATTCACACTCTCCGCAATTAACTTCTTCGTGGACTCATGTGGATCGCCGCTACCACTGTATTCAATCGAGCAGTACCCGCGATACCCGCTCGCCTTCAAAATTCCAAATGTCTTCGCCAGATCGATCGGATAGTCCTTTCCGTTCTGATCGAAATCTCCATCCTTCGCATGGCAAATTCCGTAAGCGTGGTCGAACATCGCTTTGATCGCGCGGTACGCGTAATCCGCATCGCCCCGCATCATCGAATTCGCAAAGTCGGGCAGCGCGTGCAAATAGGGATTCTTTACGCCCTCGATGATTTTGACGATGAAAAACGCGTCTTCGCTGATCAGGTTGTCGTTTTCCATGTGGACGACCACATTGCGCGACGCACCGTAGTTCGCGACTTCCTTCATGCTCTCAATCGCGTTCGCGAGATTTGGCTCGGTGTTCTTGGCGGGCGCCACATTCGTGCGAACGCTCGGCGACCCTATCGCCGCCGCAACGTCGATCCATTTTTGCGCGTAGGCGACCGCAATTCTCCGCGTCGAACGATCGGGATCGTAGAAGCTCGTTTCCTGATCGACCGCAATGTTCACCGCATGAGCCTTCGCGCTGGCGA
>JAFAZL010000927.1 GCA_019239815.1 Acidobacteriota bacterium | reverse complement strand
TCATCCATCGCGTCAAAGCCAGCGCCACTACGACTCCAATCATGACTCCCGCCAGCGCCATTCGCGCGCCCGAGCTGAGCACCATCCCCAGCACGTTGTCTTGCTGTGCCCCTAGCGCCAGGCGAATCCCAATTTCACGCTTGCGCTGCGATACCGTGTACGAAAGCACGCCATAAATTCCAATCACACCCAGCGCGATCGACATCGCCCCCGCAATCCCTAGCATCACCAGCGTGAACGAAGTCCTCGCGACCGATTTGTCATACACCTCCTGCATTGTTTGAACCGTTGCCACCGGCAGATTTGCATTCACCGACCACACCGCCTGTCGGACCTCTTCCACAAAATTCTGGTTACCCGCCCGTTCGCTCCGCACAATAAACGTCGCATACCGCATCGCCCGCGTTGCACCTTCGCCATACAGGCCTTTCATCATCGTCGGCCAGTAGACAGTCTCAGGCGCCGGTACCTGAACTCCATGTTCTCGCACATCTTGGACGACACCGATCACCTCGTTCCAGGGTGCGTTCGAAAACTCGCGCACGCGTTTGCCCACGGCGGCTTGCGGAGATCCCCACATCTCCCGGGCGAGTCCATCCGAAATCATCACGAGCGACCGGACTTCGTATATATCCGACCAAGTGAAGTCTCGCCCCGCGATCAGTCGCGTTCCTGCCGTCGCAAAAAATCCCGGCGACACAAACTTATAGAGCCGCATCGGAGGAATCTCGTCTTTGGGATAGTTTTGCCCTTCGGCCATGATTTGGTCCCAACCCGATTCGTATCCTTGCAGCGGCATGTCGCTTCCGTAACCCACGGACTTCACGCCCTGAATCGTCGCCAGCTTTTCCTGGATTGCGTTTTGCAATCGCGTGACGCGCTCCGGCTCCGCAATCAGCGACGAGGGAATCGCGATTTCCATCAACTGCAGCGTTCGTGCATCCGTGAACCCCGGCTGCACGTTACGTGTTGCATTGAAAGTTCGAATCATCAGGCCGGCGCAAACCAGGAGCACCAGCGCCATCGCCACTTGCCCGACCACCAGCATATTTCTCGCGCGATGCCGCTCTCGGCTCGCGCTCGTGGTTCTGCCGGCAACCGCGCGCGACAACGCGGCGCCGCGTGAACGCCCATATTTCAACGCTGGAATCAAACCGAATAGCAAGCCCGACAACACCGATAGCGCCAGCCCAAATATGAGCGTCCGCCAGTCGACCGCAATCTCTTCCAGACGCGGCAGATTCGCGGGTCCAATCGCTGTCAACAACTTCACTCCCCAATAAGCGATGCCCATTCCTACGACGCCGCCCATCAAGCCCAACATCAAACTTTCAACCAGTAGCGCTCGCACAATTCGAATTGAACCTGCTCCGAGTGCCGCACGCACCGCCATCTCTTGTTGTCGCGATTCCCCGCGTACCAGAAAAAGATTCGTCACATTCGCGCACGCAATCAGCATCACCAGTGCAATCGTCCCCATCACCACCCAAAGCGTGTCGCTGACATTTCCAAGCACCTCGTCCTTCAACGGCCGAAGTGCGGGCGTAATCTTCCACGACTCATAAATGTGCGGATTCGATCCCGGCCCATTCGTGAACGTGTCCATCCAGATCGGCAGCATCCGCGTCATGTCCGCATTCGCTTGCGCGATGGTCACACCTGGTTTCAGTCGCGCAATTCCTTGAAATCCAAATCCCGCCAGAATTTCCTTCGCTCGATCGAACTGCAGCGGGAGAAGAACGTCAAAATCTCCATCGACAATTCGAAATCCCCGCGGCAATACGCCCACGATCTCTCGCGGCCGC
This sequence comes from Acidobacteriota bacterium, assembly GCA_019239815.1. The sequence goes on along the minus strand of JAFAZL010000927.1, from coordinate 1,661 downwards.
GAATCCACCAAAACGTTTCGTCCCACTACCGTCCGGTCGCCGCCAAATTTCCGCTGCCAGTAGCCATAGTTCAACATCACCCGTTCGGGCCCGTTCGGCACCTGATCTTCGTGCGAAAGCCATCGCCCCACGGCGGGAGGGACTTCCAACGCCTCCAACACGCCGTCAGTCACGCCAATGGTATCGACCTTTTCAGGCTCGCCCACACCCGTGACATTCGCGCTCCCCGGCGCCCACACTCCCATCGCCTGAAACGATTTGTTGTTTTCCGAATACGTGAAATACATCGAAGCCGACAGCCGCAGCCCATCTACAAAACTCGTCAGCCCAGCTGCTCCCGGCGCCGCCTGCCGCAACGCCACCAGTTGCTGCGAATCCGGATAGCGCAGCGGTCGCAACATCACCGCATCCACCACGCTGAACACCGCCGCGTTCGCGCCGATCCCGATCGCGATCGTCAGCAACGCCACGACCGTAAATCCCAAATTCTTCCGCAGTCCGCGCAACCCATACTTCACATCAGCCCAAAGATCTTCGACCAATTCCCACCTCCATGCCGCACGCCCGTCTTCCTCAATCAATCCCAAATTCCCAAACTCCCGCCGCGCCGCCGCCTGCGCATCCTTCCGTGACATCCCGCCCTCCACCAACTCCTCGACCTTCTCGTCGAGATGCGCTCGCATCTCCTCCGACAACTCCGAATAAATCTCCCTCCGCCCAAACACTCTTTGCCAAATTCCCATCTCACCCTCACCCAATGCGGACCGATTCTTCTCACCGCAGTCCGTCAAACTCTCCTGCGCTCCGCTCTTTCTCTTGTAGGGGCGGGCTTGCTCCGCCCGGCGTCAACACCGCTATCCACTATCCGTCGTGCGCGAAATGAACCTCGCCGCGCCTTCGACTTTCAACCGTCGACTGTCAACTTCCAGTCTCACCCGGTGCCAACACCCGCGTAATCCCCTCCAACATCTTTTCGAACTTCGACACTTCGTGTTCCAGATGCTTAGCACCAGCCGCCGTCAGCCGGTAAATCCTCACCCTCCGCCCCGTCGCCGAAGTCCCCCATTCCGCCTTCACCAGCTCTTCCTTCAACAGCCGTTGGAGCGCCGGGTATAGCGACCCTTCTTCGATCTGCAGAAGATCGTTCGACGTCCTCTTAATATGTTGCGCCAGCGCATACCCGTGCAGCGGCTGCCTCTTCAGCGTTCGGAGCACCATCATCTCTAAAGCTCCCGGAAACAAATCCCTCGCCTTGTCCTTATTCATACACCGTCGCCCTCGCTCTTGGGGTGGGGACACGGCACGCCGTGTCCCTCTTTGGGAATCGCGCAACCACCCGTCGCTCAACCCCCAATTCCTCGATACATAGAGCAAAATAGTCTATGAACCTATGCCTGTCAACTCTATGTACGTGTACACTCCCCACCAAGTTCCCCCGTCCAATAAAATAAGGTTGACAACTCGCTCCACCGCTCAAGCTTCCTATTGGGAACTTTTTGCACCCTGGGCCGGAAATGACTTACAGAAGAACGATTTGGGCTGCCAACCCAGGGAACCGTCGCACCAGGAGACAACCGCATTTCTGACGAGATCAGGGACGACGTTCTCTTGCGGCACGCTGCGAGAGGGGATGAGGACGCATTTACTACCCTCTATCGCCG
>JAFAZL010000799.1 GCA_019239815.1 Acidobacteriota bacterium | reverse complement strand
TTGGGATTCTCGGTCGAACGAGAAAATGCGGCGCTGACGGTGGATGCGGTCGATCCGGAGAGTGCGGCCGAGGGAGCAGGGTTGCGGCGCGGCGACGTGATTGTGAGCTGGAACGGTGAGACTCCGCGCAACCTGGCGCGGTGGGCGAGCACGCACAAGAAGGGAACGAGCGTGAAGGTTGGCGTTCGGCGGGAAGATGGGACGACGAGCACGGTTGAGTTTGCGCTGGGGGAAGTTACGGAAACCTTCTATCGAATCGTGGAAGACGAACACGCCGGGGAGAAGGCTCGGAGAATTCGCGAAGGGATTTTGCGTCGGACGACGCAGCCGGTGACGGCAACGGCGCATTGAGATTCAAGAGGCTACGGATTCGTTTGGGTAATAGATCGAGTTGGTCGAAAGCGGCGCCGAAGCGCCGCACTCCATAAAGTTCATGCTGCGCACTCTTTTTGTAGCGGTGTTTTTGTCGATTTATATCCTCATCGTGGGGCCGCCGCTGTTGGTGTGGACGTTCATCACCCGGAATCCGGATGCGATCTATTGGGCGGGTGTGAATGGCGTGATGTTTTTCGTGCGCATGGTGGGCGTGCGGGTGAGGGTGACTGGCAAGGAACGGATTCCGCCGGAGACGTGTCTGTTTGTGGCGAACCACACGAGTTCAGCGGATGCGCCGGCGGTCGTCGGCGCGATTCCGCGGCGGATTGCGATCTTGCTGAAGAAGTCTTTGTTTGCATATCCCATCGTCGGTTGGGCGTTTTTGTCGGCGGGATTTATTCCTGTGAACCGGGGTGAGCGCGACTCGGCCTTGGAGAGCTTGGACAAGGCAATTGAATCGCTGAAGGCTGGGCAATCGTTTTTGATTTATCCCGAAGGGACGCGGAGTCCGGATGGGCGGCTGCAGGATTTTAAGAAGGGCGCGGTGGTCATGGCGATCAAAGCCGGAGTGCCGATCGTGCCGATTGCCTGCTCAGGGGCGCATCGCGTGATGGAAAAACGATCGCTGAAGATTCGACCTGGCGAGATTCTGTGCGAGTTTCTCGAACCGATCTACCCGGCGGGTTACAACTATGAGCGACGCGATGAATTAAATAAGCGAGTTCACGACGAGTTGGCCGCTGGGTTGCCGCCTGATCAGCGGCCAATCGGATTTCCCGGCGCGGCCTGATGGGGTGTTCTGAAGTCGCGCGTTCGTCCGAAAGTGCACACCCAATTCGAAGATTAACGGCGTGACGGGGGCTGACGACGTCAGCGGGTTTGCGGAGCCGGTGGCGCCGTATGCTGCGGCGCCAACCCTTGAGCTTTGTGCTCCAACCTTGCACCGAATTTTGTTGCTGTGACCGAGTTTCGCACTGGTCGAGAAACCGTCATGGCCACAAACAATCCGAGTACGAACAGAACGAAGTAGGCAATCACTGCGCGGTTGGTCCGGCGGAAACCCGGGATCGCTTCAGGGTGGTCGGGCACGAAGTGCCATTCACTGTCGAAGTCATGCATACGCATCGCCGTCTCCTTGCGAAAGGATACGGCACGGGCAAATCGGAGGGAGGTCGTTCTGCGAAAGCCTAGTGGAATTTTAGGAGCTATCGCGCGGCCAAACCCAGGGGTTTGTCAGCACCAATAACGATTTTACGCCCGCACAGAAGGATATCCAATAAATTTATATCGCAGTGCGATATAAGGACCAGTACGGTAGCTTGAGTACTGAGTCTTCGGACGGGGCGTCAGGACTCGAGTTTGGCGATTCGGGATTCAAGCTCACGGACACGTTTTTGGAGGTCCGGCAAGCGTGTGAGAGCAGCGGTATAGCGGAGCCAGAGCTTGTTGTCGACGGCGGGGGAGCCGGAGCGGATTTGGTTGGATTCCACGTCGCGCGGTAGGCCGGATTGTGCGGTGACGATGACGTTATTGCCGACAGTGAGGTGGCCGGACGAGGCGGATTGTCCGGCGAAGATGCAGTTGTCGCCGATTTCGGTGGAGCCGGCGAGGCCGGTCTGGCCGCAG
>JAFAZL010000651.1 GCA_019239815.1 Acidobacteriota bacterium | reverse complement strand
CGACATCGTGAAGAATCAGGATTTGAGCCGCTACATCCTGTAAGATCGAACCTCGAAAATGGAAACCAGTTATTCGTGGGTTAGGCCCGCGCGAGCGGCCGTCGCGGCTTTCCGAATTTCGAGTTTCGAATATCGACGTTCGAGGCTCGGCCTCTTAGTCCTCGCCGTGGCAACGACATCGGCAGGCTGCGGCACCCCCGGCGATCCCGTCCCTCCGTCGCCGCCTGTCCCCACAGCGATAGCAGACCTTTCTGCTCACCAGATGGGCGACGGCGTAGCGCTCGATTTTTCTCTCCCATCCAAGACAATCCGTGGCGAGCGCCTTCAGCAAGCCCCCGAAATCGAAATCCTTCGCGGCGAACTGAAGCCCGACGGCTCACCCAAGCCGAAATCGTTCCATGTAGTCGAAACTATCCCCGGCGAGCTCGCCGCCAAATACCAATCCGAGGATCGCACCCGGATCGTCACGCCCATCCCGCCCGCCGAAAATCGCGCTGCTTCCGGCTTCGACGCAATCTTCGCTGTTCGCACTCAGGCGTCGCGCAAGCGCGCCTCCGCGAATTCCAATGCCATCAAGATCCACATCTACCCGGTCCCCGCGCCGATTGGCCTGGTGCAATCCCAGCTTTCCGAATCTCAAATCGATCTGGGCTGGCAAGCTCCAACGCAAACGGCTGCCGGCGACCCGATCGCCGTCACGGAATATCACATCTACCGCGGCGAACTCGATCCGAAATCCTACGACGCCAAAATCACCGGCCCCGACACACTCCACCAACGCTTCGTCGCACCTCTCGCGCAACTCGGTCGCTCCAATGACCCCCACTACGCCGACAAACAATTCGACTTCGGCAAAATCTACGTTTACATCGTCCGAAGCGTCACAACCGCTAACGGCAACGAACTCGAATCGAGCGATTCCGACCCGCTCATCCTGAAGCCCGCCGACACATTTCCGCCGTCAACTCCGCAAGACGTTGTCGCTGCAGCAATAGAAAATCCTGGGACTAATCCACCATCACAGGAGATCGATCTCTCCTGGTCCATCAACACCGAGCAAGACCTCGCCGGTTACCGCGTCTACCGCAGTGACATCGAGGGGCAGAAGGGCTCCCTTGTCACGCAAGATTTGTTGCTCTCCCCCGCGTATCGTGATACTTCTGTGGCATCAGGCCATCGGTATTGGTACAGCGTGACTGCCGTCGACCTCTCTGGAAACGAGAGCGCACCCGCCCCGCAGGTAGCCGCCGACGTCGCGCAACATTCTCCCTAGTCCTGGGTTCAATTTCGAACGGGTGGTAACCCAGCGCTCATGCGCCGCCAAGAATCGCATTTTCAGGATGAGTTGACCCTGGCCGCTCACAACAGCGCTGTTCGCACAGGCATATGGTCCGGCGTCAGCATGGCGGTCGTCTTCATCGCGTGGCTCTTCATCGCGAATCGAATGCCCGCCTCAGAGAGTTTCGCCCTTGAGCGCAACGTCATCACCGCTTCAATTCTCGCGATTCTCTTTATGATCCCGGTTGTGCGTTTCATGTGGCAGGCCGGCCGCTTGCTAGCCGCAAGTTTAACCGCCTGGTGGATCTTCTCGCTCGTGTATCGTTTGCTTTGCGTCGCTTTTTCCGGGCTTCCAGAGCGCTACACCCCGATGCGAGTTTTCATCCTCGGTTCTGTCGTGTGTATGATACTTGCCACGCTTTCCTGGATCGTCACGGTGATCTGGCGAACGCGCGAATCCCATATGGCGAGCCATCACAGGGTGTCGCACTCCAACCATCACGTATGAAAATTTGCCGGTTCCTGCCGCACGCAAGCGATCCGTCTGCGCAAAAATCCCAATCCCCAGCACCGAAATTCGGCCTGATCGAAGGCGACGAAGTCCATGAACTAACCTCGGCGCCGTGGATCTCCTTCTCTCGCGGCACAACCATTCACCAACTTGCTGACGTGAGACTCTTCGCGCCGGCGACGCCCAGCAAAATCGTCTGCGTCGGCCGCAACTACGCCGCCCACGCCGCCGAACTCGGCAACGAAATTCCCAAAGAGCCGATGATCTTCCTCAAGCCGCCCTCCTCCATTACCGGCCCCGGCGACCCCATCGTCCTGCCGAAATATTCCCAGCGTGTTGAACACGAGGGTGAACTCGCCATCGTCATCGGTAAAACTTGCGCGCACCTGGGCGACAACGACGACCCGCTCTCCTACGTTTTTGGCTACACCTG
>JAFAZL010000937.1 GCA_019239815.1 Acidobacteriota bacterium | reverse complement strand
CCCACGCCAAAGGCATCGTGCACCGCGACATCAAGCCCGCGAATATTTTCCTGGTCGATCGAGGACCGGCGAAGATTCTGGATTTCGGTTTAGCAAAACTCGCAGCCTACCGGGAGCGTGCGCCGGACGGCGCGAGTGAATCGTCGATTCCAACGCAGGTGCATTTCCTGGAAGAAGCACAAACGAGCCCCGGCACGTCGATGGGCACGGTCGCTTACATGTCTCCGGAACAAGCGCGTGGTGAAGCACTGGACGCGCGCACGGATTTGTTTTCGCTCGGCGTCGTAATCTACGAGATGGCCACCGGCGTTCCGCCGTTTGCGGGGCCGGTGCCGGCGCTCATCTTCGATGGAATCCTGAACGCGACGCCAAGGCCTGCCACCAAGGTCAATCCCCGATTGCCGTCGGCGCTGGAAAATATTTTAGAGAAGGCGCTGGAAAAAGAGGCGGCGCTCCGTTATCAGACTGCCGCCGAACTGCGCGCCGATTTGAAAAGACTGAAGCGCGACACGGACTCCGGCCGCTCAGCCGCGGTCAGCTCTCATCCCTACGCGGGGGAAAGAAGCCGCGGACCGAACGTGTCCCGTAGACACCTGATCTTGGGCGGAATCGCGTCGTCGGCGCTGATTATTGCGGCCGTGATCGGTTACTTGGCCACACGGTCGGTCCCACCGCCTCGAATATTGCGAACCGTTCAGCTCACCAACACGAGCCCGCCGAAGTCCGGCATCGTCACCGATGGCGCGCGCCTGTATTTCATCGAAGGTCTATCCAAGCTATCGCAGATCTCAGTCGCTGGCGGCGAGACCTACCCGATGAAAACCAACTTAGAGGACACCGGCTTCGCGAACGTCTTTCATATTTCGCCGGACCTCTCGATGCTCCTGATGAACACTGCGTTGGGATCAGCGCTGGACGGTCCTCTTTGGGCAGTGCCGGTGCTCGGTGGTACGCCTCGACGTTTGGGAAATTTGAACGGCCATTGCGGAGCCTGGTCGCCCGACGGCGCAAAAATCGCGTACTGCAAGGGCAACGACATATTCCTCGCGAACAAAGACGGCGGCGAAGAGCATCGCTTGGTGACCCCAGCGGGGACACCGAGCTACCTGCGGTGGTCGCCTGATGGATCAGTTCTGCGCTTCACGGTTAACGATCCTCGAACCAATCTGCGCTCCATCTGGCAGGCTTCGGCCGACGGCAGCAGCCTGCACGCCCTGCTGCCGGGTTGGGGCGATACACCGAATGAATGTTGCGGAAGCTGGACGCCTGACGGGAAGTATTTTGTGTTTCAAGCCTCGGGCGGCGGAACGGAAAATCTCTGGGCGATACGCGAGCGTGGCAATTTCCTGTCGTCCACACCGGCTCCGACGCAGTTGACCACCGGGCCGATGAATGTGGGAACTCCGATTCCCAGCATCGACGGCAAGCGGCTTTTCGTTCAGGGTTGGCAGCCACGCGGAGAATTAGTTCGCTACGATCCGCGATCCGAGCGATTCGTACCTTACTTGGGTGGAATCTCGGCGATGGGCCTGGACTTTTCTCAAGACGGCCAGTGGATGGCCTATAACGACGCAACCGACGGCACGCTGCGACGCAGCAAAGTGGACGGCAGTCAGAAACTTCAGCTCGTTTTTCCGCCGATGGTCGCGTTCCTGCCGCGCTGGTCACCCGACGGAAAGCAAATCGCCTTCTTTGGTCATCCGCCGGGAGAGCATTTTCAACTCTATTTGATCTCCCCCGAGGGCGGTTCTCCCGAATTGCTCTATCACAACGACACCAATCTCGCCGATCCGAGTTGGTCGCCCGACGGAAAGTCGTTGGCCTTCGGCGAAAATTCTCTCAACAATCAAGGATCGTCGATCTATACGCTCGATCTAAAGACGCGAACTGCGACGAAGCTGCCGGGCTCCGACGGGCTGTATTCTCCTCGCTGGTCGCCGAACGGCCGCTACATCGCGGCAATTTCGCTCGATTCCCTCAAGCTGATGCTTTTTGATCTCGCCACTCAAAAGTGGAGCGAGCTTGTGAGAATCTTCGTGGCCTATCCGAACTGGTCCCGGGATGGGCGCTACTTGTATTTCGACGGAATTCTCGACAACAAAGAGAGTTTCTTTCGCGTGCAGATATCCGGCGGGAAACCAGAACGGCTCTTCAGCCTCGATGGATTCCAACCAGCCGGCGGACCGTTCGGAATTTGGAGCGGCCTCGCTCCCGATGGAACACCGCTGGTCGTGCGCGATGCCAGCATCCAGGAAATCTACGCGCTCGACTGGGAAACCCACTGAGCCAGCAACAACCGAAACAAGCTCTGAGCCGGCATTCGCGAAACGCTATCGCAACTTTGCGTATTCTGACTTGGCTTGCAGCAAGATAGGAACATCTGGATCTGCGTCTTTCCAGATGGTGAAGAAATCATTGTACGCGGCGCGAGACTTTGCATTATCCCCAGTCTGCGCATAAGAGCGCGCGAGCCCCAGACGCGCAAGCGCGCCGATGGGCTCGTTGAGTACAATGCCAGGCCAATCCAAAATTTTCTGAAACTCGGCCGCCGCCGCGGGCCCCTGATGTGACGCGAGCAAAGCCTCTCCTCGAACGTAAACAGGATACAGATTCGTCCGCAACGTATTGCTGCCGGGAATGCCGAGTTCATACGGTGAAGTAACCCTGAGAGCTTCTACAGCCTTCGCTCCATTGCCGGGAACACCGAGAGCAATTTGAGCACGCAGCGTTGGCGAGTAGTTGAACCGAACGACGGTGTCTTCGGGAAAGCGTTTGTCCAAATCATCCGCGAGACTCTTGGCACGCGCCGAATCGCCGACCAAGGCCAGAGCCATTGCCGCGACATACTGAGCATCACGGCCCTTCACTGTGGCGAGACTCTCCGCAACGTGCTGCTTCGCTTGCGTGGCGTTTCCATATAACGCTTCCCACAAGGCTGCAGATGCTTCGCAGTCCGCGGTCAATTCTTTGTCGCCGGCGCGCTGTGCGGAGTTGGACTCTTGTCGCGAGAAATCGCGAGCCGTGCTCAACTTCCCGGCGTATGCCGCGCTGCTCGCCTCCAAACCAAGCATTACGCTTTCCTTTCCGGGCTTTCCCGTCGCCCACGCTACTTGCTCCGCCATCCCGGCCCTGTCCGATTTCATAAACGCGATGTCATATAGGTAGATGCGTAGTGCGGCGGAATCGAAATTCTTCGAGATTGCTTCTTTCGCAGCCCCGTTGGCCTCGTCGAGGCGTTTCAAAGACACATAACCAAGAACGAGATTGCTGTAGCCCAGACCGTCAGGAGCACTGACGCTCATCGCCTCGCGGAATTCCGCAAGCGCCTTTTCGTGCTGTCCCAGTGTCTGGAAAAGAACACCGAGATTGGTCGGCACGACTCCTTCGCGGGGATAAATTTGTCCCCAGAGTTCGTAAACCTTGGTCGCTTTCTCCAAGTCGCCTGTGGCGAAGTCGTGGTAGTGGGACTCGATATAAAACTTTTCCCACTCGCTGACGCGAGAGCGAAGCTCATACGATTTACCGACATTCTGGGCGGCGAGAGTTTTTTCCCCAAGGTTGCGATATGTGGTGCCGAGAATGGCATACGCCATGGCGAAATTTGGATCCAACTGAATGGAACGTTCCAACAGAGGGACGGCCGCCGTGTAGTCGGCTTTGGCCATTAAGTTCTGTCGCCCAAGGCTGTAGGCCTGGAGAGCCTCGAGAGATGGCGTCGAGGCCTGCTCGATCGGCGTATCGAGTTTCTGAATCGTCTTCAGCGATTCTCCCAGTTGTTCTCTGAGCTTCGTGGAAGCCGTACCCAGCGCGCCGAGAACCGCCTCTTTGCCGTTGGCCGTGACTTGTTCCTGCGCGACCGAATCTCCTGTCTGACAATTCACCGCGCTGACGCCCACCACATACTGATTGCCAATATTCGAAATCGAACCGCCGAGATACACCTTGCTTCCCAGCCGCTGGCAAAGGTCCCCTGCCATTTTGGGTGTCAGCTTGCTCTCCGGCGGAACTCCCATCAACCGCAGTTCTTGCTGAATGCGTTGCTCGGAGACCAGACTCAAGAACGGGGATTGCTGCAACTGCGCTGCGAGCCCCTGCCGCAGTGTCTCGTCAAAGACAGCATCGCCCGTTTTATTCGTGAAATTCGCGAGAACGATCGTGTCCGCTTGAGTCAGAGCGTGCGCGCGGCGTGTGTTGTACAGCCACCCGCCAATCGCCAGCACCGCGATCAACGCCGCGCCGCCGATGGCGACCGCCTTCCATCCCAAGGCAGAGTTGCTTTTCTGCGTAGAAGCCACGACTGACGCCGGCACTGCGACGGAAACCGTTGTCTGCCCGGATTCTGTGATGCGCCGCAGCGCCAATAAATCCGCGCGCACCGACGCCGCGTTTGTGTAGCGCCGATCGCGATCCTTCTCGATGCACTTGTTGATGATTTCTTCCAACTGTGGTGGCGCCTGCGGATTCAGGCTACGTACAGATTCCGGCGTGCGTGTGAGAATCGCCTCGATGATCGCGCCGCCGGTCCTGCCGCCAAACGCGGCTCGCCCCGTTGCCATCTCATAAAGCAACAGCCCCAAAGCAAAAACGTCCGCCCTGGGGTCGAGGTCGTCACCTCGCACCTGTTCCGGCGACATATACGCCGGAGTGCCGCTAACGATCCCAACGATCGAAATACTCTCTTCCATCGCTTTCGACGAAGTATCGCCGTCCGCGTTTCCCGTCACGCCCTTGCTGATGAGTTTTGCCAATCCGAAATCGAGAACTTTGGCTTGCCCTCGCTTCGTAACGAAAACGTTCGACGGTTTGATGTCCCGGTGGATGATTCCCTGGCTGTGGGCCGCGTCGATGGCGTCGCTGATTTGAATGCCCAAATCGAGAATTCGCTCGATCGGCAGCGGTTTGCCGTTGATGTGCTGCCGCAACGTTTCGCCATCGATGAACTCCATGGCGATAAACGGCATGTGGTCCTGCTCGCCGATGTCGTAGATCGTGCAGATTCCCGGATGGTTGAGTGCGGAAGCCGCCTGGGCTTCGCGGCGAAAGCGCTCCAGAGCCTGCGAATCTTGCGCCATGTCTTCCGGCAGAAATTTCAGCGCGACCGAACGGTCGAGCCGCGTGTCGATCGCTTTATAGACGACACCCATTCCTCCAGCACCGAGTTTCTCTAGGATGCGAAAGTGAGAAATGGTACGGTCAATCATCGTTGGGCCAGCTCTGCCACAGCCGGTGATTCAGGTTAGAGGGTTTGATCGCTCAACGGTTCGTCCGCTTTTCGGCGTTCGGTCTTGGGCGGCCTCGGCGATCCCAACACGCTAATCGCCCGGGAGCCGTCACCATAAGCGGCCAGGTCCATGGTAGGTTCCAGCTCCAACGTCACATTCTTGTTGCAGACGCTGCAAACCAGCGCGCCATACGCCGAGCTGTCCTTCTGAATGAAAACGTTGAAGCGCATGACTCGTTCGCAACAAACGGGAATCCAGATGTTTGAAGTTTGTGGCGAAGTCAAAGCTCACCTGACCGGCACGGATTGGCCCGGAGTATACACCGAAACCAAGCCGCCATGCCCCACTGAACCAAGTCAGAGCACCATCTTCCGCCCAGACCGGCATTTAAGGATGTAGTTTTGGGAAATACGGAAAAGCGCAGTAGTCTCGTAAGTTCAATGAAGAGAAGCACGAAGCACTTCGGAACCATTGCTGACGAGAACCGGAGGCATTTTTTGTCGAACGGATTTCTTGCTTCGGCATGCGCGCTTTTGAACTGGGACGCGCCACTCACTGAAAATCCCGTTAAAACGCGCTTTGCGGATCACCAGTCCAGGAGAACTACAAACATGTCGCTCTCGACTCAACAAATCACGGACCGTCTCGAAATTCAAGACGTTCTGACTCGATATTGCTACGCAGTTGACGATCGCGACTGGAACGCCTATCGGCAACTCTTCACCCACGATGCGGTGATTGACGATACCGTCACCGGCGGTGTCAAAAGTGGAGTTGAGGAGCACATTGCCTACATGAAGAGAGCCTTGTCGAAGGTCCTCATCTCGCAGCATGCGATCTCGACGATCCTTATTGAGCTAAATGGAGACGAAGCAAAAGTGCGTGTCCACTGCTCGTGTCCGATGGTCCTGGATACCGGCGAAAACAATCAGCATGTAATGTTTCAGGGACTGTGGTACCGCGACTCTCTCCTTCGCACAGACCGAGGTTGGAAAATACACAGTCTATCGGAAGAGGGCTATTGGAAACACAACGCGCCGGTTGGATTCAAATTCTGACGCACGACTTCAAAGCTCAGGTGACCAGACTGAAGGCATCCTTGAATTAGGCTTTGAGGTTCGGCTACGGCCAAAGCGACGGGAAGGAATGGAGCGGCCTATCGGAATCGAACCGACACCTGAACCTTGGCAAGGTTCCGTACTACCACTATACTAAGGCCGCTTAACCGCAACACTTTTATAACACGCCCACACAGCACTCACAAGTACTGCATCGGCCCCTGCTTCGTAAGCGAAACAGTTTAAATCGATATTCCAGCCTAGATGATCGAGTGTGCCTAGGAAACTTGGCTCACGCGCGCCGACTTCACCACCGGCGACCGCCGCTGCCTCTCGGCAAATCGCGTCGCCTTATCCTTGTCGGTGTAAACCCGTCCGAACTTCTCGCCGTCCGCGTAGAAAACCGTAACAAGCCAGTGATGGTGCTTTCTCCGTCGATCCTTGCCAAACGTGCTCTTTTCCTTGTTCGTGCTCTTCTTGGTCACAGTTTTCGTCACGATGATTTCCTGTAGTGGTGGTAGGTCGTTGCGAAACTATTGCAGGAAACTGGGCCCCACGCAACTACCGTGCTGTATGAACTTCGGAACTCTACCATAACGAGACTCAACAGAACCATAATTTCCAAGTCAACAATGAAGTAAACCACGCTCCCGCGCTCGCGTCGCATCGGAAGCGATTTCACCTTGTCAGATGCGGTCTGCGGTAACCCGTTACACAGAGTGGCAACATCGATTTCCCCGCTGTCGGTAACGCTTCCCGATATTCCCCACTGCGCAGCGTTCGGCCGAAAACGCAATGTCGACAGCTACCCACGAAACGCAAGACAGATTTGAAACGGATATCGACCAGCAAGCGATTACTCGCCATTCGGTCAATTTTTTCACCCCACCAAAATGGCACCCAACGCCCTCGGCCAACCCCGCATCTAACTGGATTCACGTCGGTTCCTGCAGCCCAAAAAATCGGTTGCAGTTCATGAAACTTTCGCCAACTTTCTACGTCTTTACTGGTGAGGAGAAAGTTAAGCTACATGCGGCGGATAAATACAATGATGACAACTCTTAAACACAAACAACCGCCTCTTCTGGAAGATCTCCGGAACCATTCACAGGAACAAATTCTCGAACTGCGAACGCTCTTGAGCATGGGCGCGCCCTTGCGCGCCGATGCACGACGCCCGGGTTTTTTTGAAGTGGACGGCGATGCCAACGTTTTTTACATCTTCAAATATCCCACCGGCACCAAAGTATTGCTGCTCGGTGTGTGGGACCGCGAACGCGACCCCGTCGCGGAATTGGTAGCCT
>JAFAZL010000399.1 GCA_019239815.1 Acidobacteriota bacterium | reverse complement strand
TCACGATCGACGGCGACGACGTCGAATCCGAGGGCGTGAAGCCGTTCACCCATGGCGCCCGGGCCTGCGCCGAGATCGAGAACGCGGCCGCGCGAGGGTGCGAAGTTGCCGACAACGTCGAAGACGAAATCATGGAGACCGGAAGGTGTAGCGGTTGCGATCATCGGAACGCCTATCCGGGAGGAGCGCGCCTGGTCAGGGCAGCGATAAAACTGGGTTAGTTTATCACTTAGGTTACTTACCGCTAGATAAAAAATCAGGCGAGCTTCTGATAGCCGGCCGCATGGCTGGCGATCATGCGGTCTACGAGGAAGAGGGAATGCGCGCGGTTCTGTGCAGCCTGGCCGAGGGCGGAAGCGATCGAATTGTCGTCGAGAACTCGTTTCATCTGATCCGCGAGATACTGGGCATCGCCAACCGGGAATTTGAGTCCGGCATCACCGACCATTTCTCCCAGGCCACCTATGTCGCTGGCGATTACGAGTCGGCCACGCAGCATTTGTTCGATGGCGGCGAGGCCGGCGGTTTCTTCCCAGATCGAAGGCATGACGACAACATCGAGTGCGTCTACCTCGGCAGCCAGCTTTTCGCCGCTGAGGAAACCGGTGATGCGGATGTAGTCGCCGGCGTTGGCGCGCTGGATCAGGTTCTCGATTTGTGGGCGTTGCGGGCCATCGCCGACCAGAACGACTTCGAAATCCTGATGCAGCGTGCGAAGGCGTTGGGCGGCGTCAATCAGGACGGGGATGCCTTTTTCCGGGACGAAGCGACCGACGCAGCCGAAGCGGATTTTTGCGGAAGTGGAGGATGCGATTGGGGCGGGTTGGGGCGGGTCGAATTGCAGGCCGTGGTAGATGACGATCGTGCGAGGCAAAGCGAGTCGTTTGGCGGCGTAATGCGAGACTGCAATATTCGTGGCGGCGCGCTTTGCAAGATAACGGCGGGGAATGTTTCCGGCCACTTTCAGCGCGGCACGTAACGACGACATCTCTTGCGATTCGCAGTGGATGCATTTCCGGTAGCGATGGGCTTCGAAGTGGCCGGGGCAGATGGTGGAGGCTGGCTGCTCGAGCAAGATGCCGTTGGGGCAGATGGCTTGGTAGCCGTGGTGTTCGATGACGTAGGGTTTGCCGAACAATCGTGAGAGCAGCATGGGAACGAGAGCCGGACCGGCGATATGGATGACGTCCGCCGCACCGATTAATTTTGCGAGCCGAAGAAAACCAGGCTGACGTACGAGCGGGAAAGGAAATTTTGCGTCATCGAAACCGGCTGCCGGCGAGTCGGTGACGACGGTGATTCGAAGTCTTGGCGCGTTGCCGGTTGCGGGCAGAGTTGCTAGTCCGCATGCGAGAGAAGCGGTGATTGTTTCGATGCCTCCGATGTTCGGAGCGAACGTGTGGGAGTAGAGCAACAACTTCACGTGTATTTTTCCGAGGAGATCGTCGCGACGGGGATCGTGCCGGATTTTCTGGCGAGGGCCTGCTCGACGGCTTGGACCAGGGCTTCGGCGCTGGCTTGGGGCGTCCAAGTTTGGATGCGTCTTAGCGCGTTTTGCCGTATGGATTGAAGCTGGGTTGGGTCGCCGAGAGCGTTTTGGAGCAGCGTCGCGAGTGAGCTGATGTCGTCGCAGGGATAGACGTAGCCGGTTTCGCCGTGAGTAATGAGGTCGCGAACGGCGCCGACGCGATCGCTGGCGATCACTGGACAGCCGCACAACATCGATTCGTTGACGACGAGGCCGAAGGGTTCGTAGCGCGACGGGATGACCATGAGATCGGCGGATTTGTAGAGTTTGGGGAGTTGCGATTGATTGACGAAGCCGAGGAATTGGACTTTGTTCGAAATGTTGCGGGCAGCGGCTTCTTTTTCGAGTTCGGCGCGTTGAGCGCCGTCGCCCGCGAAGACTAGTTTCGCGTTTGGGATTGCGGCTGAGGCGAACGCCTGGAGGAGATCCATTGGGCGTTTCCAAGGTTGTAGCTTCGCGCAGAAGAGAATTATTTTTTCGTCGGGCGCGAAACCCAGCGAGTGACGAGCTTCTTCACGATTGACGGCGTTGGCTTGGGTGAGCCACCAATCGTTGTCGACCGTGTCGAGCGTCATGGAGACGCGATCAGGGGGGAATCCGAGCGAGATCATCATGTCGCGACCGGCGGACGAGGCGGTGAGGACCTGGCCGGCGAGGCTGAAGACGGCGGGCCAGATGACTTTTTTCGCGGCTAGTTTTAGTTTGCTTTCGTCGCGCGGCTCGATGCGGGAGGCGTCGGTACCAAAGATGAAGGGGATGCTCTTGGAGCGGGCGGCAAAGTAGGCGATCCAGAATGTGGCGCGGACGTATCCGATGTGAGAGATGACGGCGTCGAAATTTCCTTGGCGAATGAAATTCCAGAGCCCGGTGTTGCGCCAAGCGAAGAATTTCTCGGCACCGGAGCCGCGATTGGGAATGTGGGTCCATTTGTAGCCGTCGAGGAGAGGGACGTCCCACTGGATGTTGGCGCCGAATTCGGGGTCGTAGCCGGCGGATTCAGCGCCGCGAAGGCTGCAATAAGCGACTTGATAGTCGAGCTTCGGGTGCTTGGCCATGAGACGAAAGAGAGGGGCGCCGTATTGAATCGGGTGGGAGGAAATTGTCAGTACGCGAAGCGTCCGGTCAGGCATGAAGCTGCCTCATAAACACACGGCGTTGATTGCAAAAGTGAGCGTTCAAAAGTCGGCCTTGGGGCGAGTATAGCCCGTTTCTTGATGCCACTGGCTGTGCTAAACTGCGTAAGTTCCGCAGGGTAAGCGGTATACCGAAGTCTCCGCACTGCAATAGCGCGGGCCGGCCGGCGAAGAAACGCGAGCCGGACGCCCCAAAAATTCATCAACTCGATCGCGCAGAACGCCGACGCCGAGCGCCGGCTAGCGATGCACGGTCGCTGACAAAGAGGACGTGTCATGTCTGGGCATTCAAAGTGGGCCACAATCAAGCACAAGAAAGCGGCCACGGACGCGAAGAGAGGTCGCGTGTTTACGCGAGTGATTCGCGAAATCACGATTGCGGCACGCATCGGGGGCGGCGATCCCAATTCGAATCCTCGGCTGCGCACGGCGATTCTGGCGGGCAAGAATGAGAACATGCCTAACGAAAATATCGAACGGGCGATTTTGCGTGGCACGGGGCAGCTTGAGGGCGAACAGTATGAAGAAGCGACGTTTGAGGGATACGGCCCCGGCGGCGTGGGAATGCTGATTCAGGTGGTGACGACGAATCGCAATCGCATCGTCGGCGAGTTTCGGCATTTGATGAGCAAGAACGGCGGGAACATGGCGGAAGCAGGCGCCGTGGGATGGATGTTCAGCCGCAAGGGCGAGATTGTGATTCCGAAGGAGCAGGCATCGGAAGACAAGGTGATGGACATCGTGCTCGAGGCGGGCGCGGATGACCTGAAGGACGATGGGTCGGGATGGTATGTGACGACTCCGCCGGAGGCGCTCGAGAAGGTGAAGGAAGCCCTGACGAAGGCGGGGATTACGCCAGCGTCGGCGGAAATCGGAATGGTGCCGCAGAATTACATTAAGTTGACGGGGGCACAGGCGACGCAGATGGTGCGTCTGGTGGAAGCGTTGGAAGAGCACGATGACGTGCAGCATGTTTATGCGAACTTCGACATTGATGAGTCGGAGATTCAGGCGGCTGTGGGGGCGAACTAGGTCTTCTCTTTTCTGTCGTTTGTTGCATGTCTATTTAGCTTGCCGGTTTGCCTGCTTGTGACAACCGGCTTGGATAAAGCGCTGGAAGCGGCGTTTCGAACGCCGTAGACTGTCACACGATGATTCCCACGCCAGGTGTGAGTGCGGCTGCAGAAGCGGCAAAACGCCCGATTCGTGTGCTCGGGTTGGATCCGGCTGCGGCGGGGCCGACCGGGTATGGCGTGGTCGAGACGGACGGACGGCTCTGCAGGATGCTCGACTATGGGGCGTTTCGGGTCGATGCGAAGCGCCAGAAAGAATGTGCGGGCGCGGCGCTGCACGATATTCATTCCTTGCTTTGCGAACTCATTCGAAAATTTGAGCCTAGTGTTTTGGCGGTGGAGTCGATCTTCAGCGCGCTGAATGTGCGGACGGCTTTGAGGCTGGCTGAGGTGCGCGGCGTGGTGCTGCTGGCGGCTGCGCAGCATGACGTCACCGTGCATAGCTATTCGCCGCGCGAGGTGAAGGCGTCGGTGGCGGGTTATGGGCACGCGGACAAGCGGCAGATTCAATTGATGGTACGGGCGCTACTGTCGCTGAGCGAGTTGCCGGAGCCTGCGGACGCGGCGGATGCGCTGGCAGTCGCACTGTGTCACATACAGGCAGATCAGGCGCGGGTGCGATTTGGGATTCCGGTGACGGCGAGCGTCGCTGCGCGGCGGAATGGGCAGCCGGCGCGGCGGAATGGGCGTGAAACGCCTGTCGGTGTGGCGGGCATCTAAGCAGGCTATGAACGAGATCGGACTCAAGCCAGCGATTCGAATCACTCCTTGTTTGCTCGGTTTTTGGCTGGTTTTTGCGGTGGGAGCTGGTGCTTCCGCCCTGGCGGCGCATACTCCAGTTAAATCAACGACTTTGAGTGCGGCGAAGCCGGCTGCGGCGTCAGCGGCGGCGAAGCTCACGTTTCGGCGTGTTTTTAAAGAGAGCGCGCCGGAGTTCATCGAGATCATCGTGACGCAGGATTCGGACAAAGCGACTTACGAAATACGGCAGCTCGACGAGGACCCTGAGAAGTCTCCATTCGAAGTGGGTGCGGCCCTGCGCGGAAAGATGTTCGAACTGGCCGGGCAGATGAACCACTTCCAAAATCAGGACCTGGATGTCCATCGGAAGATCGCGAATCTGGGCGAGAAGACGTTTCGGTGGGAGCAGGGTCCGGAAGCGCACGAGGTCAAATTCAACTACACACTGAATACGGCGGCGGCACAGCTGCTGCAGATATTTGAGGGATTGGCGAGGCAGCAGGAACTCGTGGTCCTGTTGGAGCGGCGGATGAAGTACGACCGACTGGGTATTAATGACGCGCTGCTGCAATTCGAAATGGATTTGAACCGGAATATGCTGCCGGAGCCACAGCGCGCTCTCCCAGCTCTCGATCAAATCTCTGGGAATCCTCAATTTGTCGAGATTGCACGGCAGAGAGCCCGAACGTTAGCCGAAAGAATTCGACGCGGCAGCGCCGCCAGTTAGCTCGTCGATAGCAGTTCCTTTCTACCGATCTAACAACCAGTCCGCTTACAAGCAAGGACACCACCATCTGCAAAAAGCACGACGACAGCGTGGGGCTTGCTTGATCCGCAATTCCAGGAATACCAACCGAAGAAAGATCACACGAGCGAAATCTTTCCAGGATTGACGTTCAGCGGGCCGATTCTACGCGATCGCATCTTCTTCTTTGTGGGATTCAACCCCGAACTGACAAACGACGAGCGCGCGGTGAATTACGATCAACCCGGAGGGTTGGGTGGCCTCGGAACAGTCAAGTTCGCAAAGAACACGCGGACATACTACGCAACGGCGCGTGTATCGGCCCGCCGCGCTGACGCATCGAAACGGACATGAGCGACGCCAACTATTTTGCGCCACTGGACAGGCAGAACTATCTGAATCTCGAAACATTTCGGAAGAATGGCGTGGGTGTGCGAACACCGGTGTGGTTCGCCGCCGACCCAACGACAGATCTTCGCTCTCGAGGGGCCAAGCTTTACATCTACACGATCGAAAACACAGGGAAGGTAAAGCGCCTGAGGAACAATTCGCGCGTGCGAATCGCGCCGTGCAATCGCACGGGCGGCGTAAAGGGCGAGTGGATCGACGCGAACGCAAAGATCGTCAAAGGCGCGGAGGCAGAACGTGGCTCGAAGCTGCTAACGCAGAAGTTTTTTCTCAAACGAATCTTCGACTTGTTCGCGATGCTTCGGCTGACAAAACGCGAAGTCCTGGTCATCACTCCTGCGTAGTTGTCTGACTACTTTGCGACGCGAGTGAGGCGGAGAGCGATTCCATTTTCAAAATTGGGAGATGTGAAACTTTTTTCGCCAGTTGCGAGATGGAAGTCTTCGGACCTTTCAGTCGCGCCGGTCTTTGTGTTGAACCATTCCACCTTGTAGTCGCCTGCGGATAGCGTCAACGTCAATTCTGTTGGGCCGTTGCCATCAAGATAGATCGCGTATTCGCGGCCGGGATTTGAGAGGGCGTGAGCGACTACGCCGGTCGCGTGTTTCACCGTCGTAGTGTCCGGTCGCAAGTCTACAATCGAAAATTTAGTCAGGAATTCGCGCAGGATGCGAAGTTGATGGCGGAATGTGGGGCTGCCGCCGCCGGGACCGTTTGGCTCTAAATCCTGGCCGTCTTCGTGGCCGGGCGAGAAGGAATAGTCGAGCGCGTCGAAAATGCCACCGCCTGCGAGCATGAAGTTCCACGCCTGGCGGCGGTAGGCGTCATCGTCGCGGCCGAGGAAGCCGGTCTCGTCGTAAGCGATGGCTCTGTCGAGGCCGTAGTTGAAGCTGACGGCATCGGGATAAGCGTAGTGGAAGTTGACGACGCCCACACCGGGACTGAGCTTGCGGACTGAAGCGAGGAAATTAGAGTAGTTCTGCGCGATCAGGTGATGAGGCCGAGAAGACTCTTGCTCCGTGATCCACTCGGCAACGCGGGCTTGCCACGCGACAGAGAGGTCGTCGGCGATGTCGATGGAGTTGGGATATTGGTCTCGGCCCGGCGGGCGCAAATAGGGATTCACGACGGAAGTGAGCGTCGGGCGATCGGACCACGGCTCGTTTTGAATTTCAAAGATAACGTTGTCAAAGGGGCTGGCTTCCTCAACCAGTTTGCGCGCGTATTTTTCCTGGAATGCGAGGATGTTTCCGTTTTCGAGTGTCTGCAGCTTTTTCCAGTCGATGTCGCTCGTATTGTTGACGTTGTTTGACGGGTTGAACGGGCTGATCTTCCACATCATTTCGTCGTAGTGAGACGAAAAGAGGCTGATTTCGACGACGATCCCACGCTTGGAGGCATCCACGAGGAATTCACGATAGCGCTCGAAATACTCAGGGTTCCACTTTGTGAGATCGAACTTGTTGCCACCGCCCGCGTAGCCGGGTATTTCGCTGCGCATCCATGGCGCGATGAAGCGATTGGGCAGCGGAGCGAGGTCATTGCGCAGAATACCGAAGGATTTCGCGGGCACTTCGACGTAGGAGCCGCCGAAGATGCGCGTGTAGTTGAGGCCGTCGGAGTCAATAGTGGCAAGATATTTGTGGAAGTTGAAATCGGCGTTTAGCACGGCGCCGTAGTGTTCGCCTGAGGTGATCAGGATGGTCGGCTTGCCGCGGAAGAGAAAGTAGTGTGGATTGGCGGGGTTCAGCTGAATCGGTGGATGAGCGGTCAACTTGGCTTGCGCCGTGGAGTGGTGCACGGAAGACACCACGATGATCGACGAAATCACCGCGGCCACGAACAGTTCGCCTGTCCGGTTCAACATGGCCGGCATTATACGCTTCTAGACGCTGGCGGCTTGCGCGGCTTTGGCGAGGGCGCGCAAGGATTCGGTGTAGGGTGCGCGAGCGACGCCGCGTTCGGTGATGATGGCGGTGATGTAGCGAGCCGGAGTGACGTCGAAGCCGGGGTGTGCGGCCTTGACATCTGGCGCGATGCGAACGTTCTTGATGTAGACCACTTCGTCGGAAGAGCGTTCCTCGATCGGGATGTGGGTGCCATCAGGAATCGACAGATCGAAAGTCGAGATTGGCGCCGCGATGTAGAACGGGACGTTGTTTTCTTTTGCTAGCACAGCGATCTGGTAGGTGCCGATTTTGTTGGCAGTGTCGCCGTTGGCAGCGACGCGGTCGGCGCCAGTGACGATGGCGCCGACGGTGCCAGTTTTTAGGAAGTGACCGACCATGTTGTCGGTGATGAGCGTTAGCGGTATGCCACCCTTATGGAGTTCCCACGCGGTGAGGCGCGCGCCTTGAAGGTAGGGGCGCGTTTCGGGAACGAGCACGTGGAGATTTTTGCCTTGCTCGACGGCGACGCGAAAGACGCCGAGGGCGGTACCGATGCCGGCGGTTGCGAGCGCGCCGGCGTTGCACTGTGTCATCACGCGGCCTTCGCTGGGCATGAGTTCGGCGCCGAAGCGGCCCATGGCTTCGTCGGTCGCTTTTTTCTCGAGATGGACTTGCTTGGCTTCGGCGATCATCGCGGCGCGAATTTTTTCGAGGTCGGAAGTCTGCGCTGTGATGGCGGCGAACTTCTTTTTCATCCTGTCGATGGCCCAGAAAAGATCGACCGCTGTGGGGCGCGTCTTTGCGAGGACAGCGCAGATTTCGTCGAATTCAGGCTTTAAGTCGGCAACGGTTTTTGCTTTGGAGCGGAGAACGCCGATCGCAACGCCCATCGCAGCGGCAACACCGATCGCCGGCGCGCCGCGAATCACCATGTCGGTGATTGCGGAGGCGACTTCGCGATAGTTGGTGTAGGTGTAGCGAACTTCCTCGGTGGGAAGCAGACGTTGGTCGAGCATGACCACGCCCTCATCGGTCCATTCAATGGGTTGGGCGATGTACATAGGAGTCAAGACGAATATTGTAGCGAAGGTTGAGGAGCAAAACGAGTTGCGGGACTTCCTTGGGCTATGGGCCGGTGGGGATTTTCGTGAATCCGTGGGTGCCGATGACGGTTGTGGCCACGATCATCGAGTTGTAACCGAGATGAAGCAAGAAGCTGGCCAGGACGGTGCCCGTGCGCGCGCGGGCGAACGTGAAGATGACGCCGACGAGGATCAGGAGGCCGACGACGCTCCAAGTCCAGCCGAGTTGCGCGCCGTGCATGAGGCCGAATAGCACGCCAGTGATCACGATGCTGCTAAACATGCCGGTGCGAATGGCTTCTGGCGGCTGGAGGCCAAACCGACGCGTAACGCTGTAAACCATGCGAGCAAGTAGCGGGTACAAGTAGCCGCGGAAGACTGTTTCTTCGACGAGCGGAGCTAAGAAGACAGCCATACACATGAACAAAATGGCATTGCCACGATTTTTGAAAAGCTCCTGAATGGGCATTTTGTCGGTGTCTTTGACGTGAGCACTGGCGATGCCAACAAAAATTGCCAACGCGCAGCCGCCGAGAAAATACGACCAAGGGCCGCCCCACGTCGAAGTCAAACGCGCGGAGAGCTTTTTCCAACCGAGCGATGACCAGAATGGCGCGTCGCGCAGGACAGCGAGCGTGACGTAGAGGAAGAGAAAAACGGACGCGTACCAGAGAACGTTGGTGCCGAAGAGAAATTGCGGCTTGTTGAGCAGGTATCGCTCGAGTTGCTCTCTTGGCATCGACTCTTTCGGGCCGTAAAAGACGAACATGGCGGTTTGCACGACCAGAAAACTGGCGAAGGCGAAGAAAACAAACAGGATGAGATGCGGCCAGTACCAGGAGATGCGGAGGTCTTCGGGAAGTGTGGAATTGCTGTTCAAAGCTGGCGTCACGGAGTGCGGGGACTGGGCGGCGTAGGTGATGGGATCACCGGCGAGTGGCGCCGAAGGATCAAGTGGCTGCTGCGACCAAGGATCCGGA
>JAFAZL010000213.1 GCA_019239815.1 Acidobacteriota bacterium | reverse complement strand
GCCACGTTCGCCGGCACAGGCGCGTCGGGATTCCCGCGCGGATCGCGCAGCGGCTCGCCCGGCGTCCATTTGAAAGGAAGCACGCCGGTCCAGTTCGAACCTTCGTACTCCTCAGCGTCATTCACCGCAAATCCTTTGCGGACTTTTGCAGACGCCTCGACGAGCGGCACCGCCACAACCATCGTCCCTTTCAGCTCCTGCTCTGTAGGCGGCCGCACTTGCGCCCACCGCCCTTTCAGCACGTACTCGACGAAATCCCGCATCGCGGCGAGTTTTGCGTCATGGCCCTCGATGACTTCGGCTTTGCCCATCACGACTACCGAGCGATAGTTCACGGAGTGACCGGTGGCCGTCGGCGAAAAAACGATGCCATCGAGCAGAGTCACATTGATCGTAAACGGGGCGCCGCTCGAAAGCGTTTTCATCAAGCGGCTCGCCGTCGAACCGTGCAAATAAAGTTTGTCGCCGACGCGAACGTAGTTCGTGGGCACGACGATGGGCACGCCGTCCGAAATGAAAGCGATCGAGCAGACGAAAGCCTGGTCGAGGATGGAATAGACGAGTTCGCGATCATACGACCCGCGGTCGGGTTTTCGTGTGACGCGCGTGCGCTCTGTGTGCGGAAAATCCGTCGGTGGAACCAGCTTGTTCGTAGTCATACGCCAGAGCCTAGCTTGCGTCGCTCCACCCAGCAAGCGCCAATATTGCCGCGTTCTATTTCGCCGCGGATGCGGTTTGCGATGCCGCTCCGCGAACGACGCGCAGGCCGGTGTATGCTGGCGCGGGGTCGTGGGCCGCTCGCGGATCGGTGGGCTGATCGGCGCTGCCGCCGATAGCTTTGCCCTTGCCGTCGCTGGTGATCACCCATTCGGCGACGTTTCCGCCCAGGTCGAAGATCAGCTCCTCGGTGTCTTTGCCTTGGCCGGCGAAGCTGCCGACCGGTTTCAGCAACGGCGCACTTCCGCTGAGCTCGCCCAACTTTTTCTGTAACAGAGCGGCGTCGTCGTAATTCAATGCGTAGCCAGCCCAATAGTCGAGCGTGTTCTCGCCTTCTTTCTTCTCGTATATGGATGTGACTTCGCTCTGATTCGGGAGCCGCCACGTTTGCCCCGTCGTTTTCGACAGCCACGCAGCGTACGCTTTGGCTTGATCGAAAGTAATGCCGCTCGCGGGATAGTTCTCGGTCCCCGGCTCGTATTTGTAGCTCTTATCCGATTCGGCGTACTGCGCGCGCGTGACCTCAAAGCGGCCAATCTCTAGATTGCTCCGCAACACGACTTCGGGAATCAGCACGCTCTTGCCTTTCACGGTAGTCGTCGCGCCATAATTCGCGCCGACGCGGCCGACGCTCTTCACACGCAGCAATCCTTCAAGAGGCGAGCCTTCTTTCACCGCTTCGTTGTTGACCTTCGCTGTCTTGAAGAAATATTTGTCGAACCACGCGACTTCTTCATCGACCTTACGCATCTGGTGGGTCAACTTGCGTGGCCCATGCGGCTCTCCCGGGAATACGATGAATTTCACCGGCACTTGTCCGTAATATTGCAGCACGCGGAAATACGACCAGCTCTGCGCCGGCGGCACGTTGGTGTCGGCCGAGCCGTGGAAAATCAGCACCGGCGCTTTCACCTTGTCCATCTTGAAAAATGGCGACTTGTTGATGTACAGCTGCGGATCTTGCATTGGCGACTTCCCAAAGTAGTAGGCGTCGAAGGATTCGCCAAACGCGACGTTGCCCCAGTCGCTGATCCACTCGATATCGCCGGCGCCGACGCTCGCGACCTTGTACCGCTCGGGATACGTCGTGATCAGGCTCGTCGAAAGAATCGATCCGTTTGACCAACCCATCGTTGCGATTTTGTCGGCATCCACCGAGCCTTTGCTGATCATGTAATCGACGCCGGCGTTGATGTCGGGCGTTTCCAGATCGTAATACTTGCCGCAGCAGATCGATTCCGACCATTTCAGTCCGTAGTTGTTGCTGCCGTGATAGTTCGGCCGCAG
>JAFAZL010000153.1 GCA_019239815.1 Acidobacteriota bacterium | reverse complement strand
GTTCGCCGCGGGCGATTGCGATTGGGCTGCAGCGCGTTGGACGCGCAGGACATTGGCGCGGGGCTATTCCGAAGGGGCGCATTTTCGCGACGACGCGCGATGAGTTGCTGGAGTGCGCGGCGCTGGTACGGGCGATTCGAAAGGGCGAGTTGGATCGGCTCGAGATTCCGAGTTCGCCGATGGATATTTTGGCGCAGCAGATTGTGGCGATGTGCTCGGCGGAGGATTGGAACGAGCAGGCTTTGTTCGAACGGCTGCGGCAATCGTATCCGTATCGGGATTTGGAACGGGCGGATTTCGAAAAGATTGTCGAGATGCTTTCGGAGGGAATCACCGCGCGGCGCGGGCGGTATGGTGCGTATTTGCATCGCGATCGGGTGAACGGGTTATTGCGGCCGCGGCGTGGAGCGCGGTTGGCGGCGATCACGAGCGGCGGGGCGATTCCGGAGAATGCGCTCTACACGGTGATAGCGGAACCGGAAGGCGTGGTCGTCGGTACGCTGCACGAGGATTTTGCCGTCGAGAGCATGGCGGGGGACATTTTTCTGTTGGGGAACACTTCGTGGCGGGTGCGGCGGGTATCGTCGGCGGGACGAGTTGAAGTTGAGGATGCGCAAGGTGCGCCGCCGAGCGTGCCGTTCTGGCTGGGCGAGGCGCCGGCGCGTACGGAGGAGTTGTCGCAGGCCGTGGCGGATTTGCGGGAGGCGATCAGCGCGCTGGTCGAGGGTGTCCAGGTCGGGGCGAATCGCGATACTTCGGAGAAGGTCGCGGCTGCAGTGGAGTGGCTGAAGTCCGAATGTTGCGTCGATGATGCGGCTGCCGAGCAGCTGGTGGAGTACATCATCACGGGGCGGGCGGTGCTGCGAACGGTGCCGACGCAGAAGACGATCGTGGCGGAGCGGTTTTTCGACGAGGGCGGCGGGATGCAGCTTGTCATTCATGCGCCGTTTGGCGGACGAATCAACAAGGCTTGGGGGCTCGCGCTGCGGAAGAGATTTTGCCGGTCGTTCAATTTCGAATTGCAGGCGGCAGCTACGGACAACGGGCTGAATATTTCGCTGGCGGAACAGCACAGTTTTCCGCTGGGCGATGTATTTCACTTTTTGCACCCGAACTCGGTGCGGGAAGTGTTGTCGCAAGCGGTGCTGGATTCGCCGCTGTTTGCCACGCGATGGAAGTGGGATGCTGGGCGAGCGCTGGCGCTGCTGCGGTTTCAGGGCGGTAAAAAGGTACCACCGCAGATTCAGCGGATTCGCGCGGATGATTTGCTGGCGTCGGTATTTCCGGAGGCGTCGGCGTGCCCCGAGAATATCGTGGGCGAGATCAAGATTCCCGATCATCCACTGATCGATGAGGTGATGAAGGACGTTCTCACCGAGGCGATGGATATTGATGGTCTCGAGCGGATTCTGCGCGACATCGGCGAGGGCAAGATTCAGTGCATGGCGGTTGATACGCCTATTCCGTCGCAATTTTCGCATGAGATTTTGAATGCGAATCCGTATGCGTTTCTCGACGATGCTCCGCTGGAGGAGCGGCGGGCACGTGCGGTCGAGATGCGGCGGATGCTGCCGGAGGCAGTGCTGTCGGAGGTTGGGCGGCTGGACCCGGCGGCGATTGAAGAAGTTTGCACAGACGCATGGCCGGACGTACGCGACGAGGAAGAACTGCACGACGCGTTGCTGAGCTTGTTTATGCTGCCGATGGCTGGTGGTGTCGAGCACGGCGATGGGAGACTGTCGGTGCGGTGCAGGGCGTCGGCGACGAATTGGCGCGAGGCATTCGAACGATTGGCGGCGCAGCGGCGCGTTGCGGTGGCTTCGGTTGGCGATGGGAAATATTGGGTGCCAGCTGAGCGAGCGGCGGCGTTTGAACAGATATTTCCGAGCAGTCGATTCGAATCGAGTTTGCCTTCGATTCCGCCAGCTGCGGCGAAGTCGCGCGACGACATTCTCCTTGATATGACCACCGGCTGGATGCTCCACAGCGGTCCGGTAACGGCGCGCGAACTTGCCGGAGCTACGGGTATCGTCCTGGGCGACCTCGAACGAGCGATGCTGCGGCTTGAGGCGAGCGGGGCGGTGCTGCGTGGGCGGTTCACGGGTGCACTTTCGGAAGACACGGAGTGGTGCGATCGTCGACTCTTGGCCCGAATTCATCGGTTGACGCTGGGCAGACTTCGAAAACAAGTCGAGTCGGTCAATGCGGCACAGTTCATGCGCTGGCTGCTGCGATGGCAGCACGTGGCGCCCGGCAGCCAGGCCGTCGGTGAGCATGGCGTATTGGAGGTGATGCAGCAGCTTCAAGGATTCGAGGCGCCGGCGAACTGCTGGGAGCGGCACATCCTGGCGCGGCGCATTGCTGACTACGATACGAACCTCCTCGACCAGCTTTGCCTCACCGGAGTCGTGGGCTGGGGACGAGTTTCGCCGCATCCGGCGACTCTGGCCATGCCGACGCTGGATGCGCTTGCGACCGAGAAACGGCGGATCGCGCCGACAAGCGTGGCGCCGATCGCGTTTTTCGTGCGCGAAGAGGCTGATTGGATGATCCCGCGACGAGCCGAGGGGGTGGACGAATGCCAGGGCCTTGCGGAAGATGCTGTCGCGGTTTTGGACTTTCTGAGACGCCGCGGCGCGTCATTTTTCAGTGATATCGTCCGCGGAACCGGGAAGCTTAAAGACGAGGTCGAAGGCGCACTTTGGGAATTAGTCGGGGCTGGAATCTTGACCGCGGACGGATTCGATAATCTGCGGGCACTGATCGACCCAAAACGGCGTTCGGAGACCGGCGCAGGTCGTGGAGCTGTTTCCCGCCAGAACGGTGGCCGATGGTCGCTACTCTATCCAGGCGAAGTCGTTGAACGCTCTAGAGCCCTCGAAGCAACCTGCTGGATGCTTCTGCGACGGTACGGAATCGTGTTCCGCGAGCTTCTCGCACGCGAGACAATCGTGCCGAAATGGCGTGAAGTTTTACTCACAATGAGACGACTGGAAGATCGAGGCGAGATTCGTGGCGGGAGATTCGTCAGCGGTTTCCTCGGCGAGCAATTCGCGCTTCCGCTGGCGGTGGAATCGTTGCGTGCAACGCGGAATCTCGCGCTGACGGGTGAGACGGTGACGGTTTCCGCTGCTGATCCACTAAATCTCGTCGGAATCATCGTCCCCGGTGATCGTGTGGCGGCAAATTCAGGGCGCACTGTGGCGTTTCGCGACGGGAAAGCCGTGCCTACAAGTGAGCATCCCGACGTTTCAGTGCTGGCAGCCAGCTGAGATTCGAATCGAAAAACAAAAGCGTCTGAAAAGCGCTCCACGCTTAGCGATTTCTAAAGTAGCCCTTTAAACCTCGAGTCTCGTTCTGGTTCTACCCGCCTTTTTTTGTCGTTTGTGAACTGACACAAACTGTTTTGTGACTCTCACTTTGCGCCCCGATGAAACCCCGTCTCACCCCGTGAGACAGTTTCCAGAAGTGCAACTCACGGATGTTGTTGACTTTAGGTGGGTTCCGCAATGAATAAGGTTAATCGTTAAATGGCACGCTCCATGCACTAACCCAGCCGCCCGGTATTCTGAGAAAGCGGTCTGGGGAGAATCAACATGAGAGCCGCAGTAAGACAACAGCTGGATCCGACAATCCGCAGCAACGATACCCGGGATTTTCACGGCTCGCTGCGTTCCAAGATTGTGGGGCAGGAAGAGGGTGTGCAGGCGCTGGTGGACATGTTTCAGGTCTTCTGTGCCGGCCTGAATTCGCCAGGGCGCCCGGTAGGCAATCTGCTGTTCCTCGGGCCGACCGGTTCGGGCAAGACCCGCATCGTTGAGGCTGCCGCTGAGATTCTGTTCGGCGATGCGCGCGCGATCATCAAGGTCGATTGCGCTGAATTCCAGCACTCCCACGAAATCGCGAAATTGATCGGTTCACCCCCAGGCTATCTCGGCCACCGCGAGACCCATCCGCTCATCACTCAGGAAGAGCTCGCGAAGAGCCACACCGACAAGCTGAAGCTCTCGTTCCTGCTGTTTGACGAAATCGAAAAGGCGTCCGACGCGCTGTGGCAGTTGCTGCTCGGCATGCTCGACAAGGCGACACTCACGCTTGGCGACAATCGCCGCGTGGACCTGTCGCAAACGGTGATCTTCCTCACGTCGAACCTTGGCGGCGGCGAAATTACCGAGCTGATGCAGGGCGGCATGGGCTTTGTGAAGCCGAGCGGTAAGCCCGACGCGCAGATGAACGAGAAGGTCGAGCGAACTGCAGTAGAAGCGGCTCGCCGTAAATTCTCACCGGAATTCATGAACAGGCTCGACAAAGTTGTGTGTTTCCATCCGTTGAAGCGCGAACAGCTCGAAGAAGTGCTCGATATCGAACTCGGCCAGGTGCAGCAGCGCGTGCTCGAGACAGCCAAGGGCCAGTTCCTGTTCCGCGTGACCAACCAGGGCAAAGAGTTTTTGTTGCAGGAAGGTACGGATCAGCGCTACGGCGCGCGTCATCTCAAGCGCGCGATCGAACGCCACGTCGTGTACCCTCTGGCGAATTTGCTAGCGACCGAGCAAGTTCACCTCGGCGACCTCGTCTGCATCGATTGGGACAAGAGCCAGGATCGGTTGACGTTTGTTCGTGAAGGCGAAAATCTCGCGATGCCCGTGCGCAAGCTGGAGCCTGCGGTAGCTCCTCCGAAGCCGGCGGCGCGTACCGGCAAGACGATCGATGCCCCGGCGCCGGCGATGGCACCGGAAGCATCTCCGCGCATTGCGCGCTAACTCAAACAATTCCCCCAACGTTAGGCGGCCCGGGCGGCAATTTCGCCCGGG
>JAFAZL010000962.1 GCA_019239815.1 Acidobacteriota bacterium | reverse complement strand
GCGCTGTCCGCGCCGAGCGGTCACCCGAACGACTTATGCCGATTTTCATCGCCGGGCTCGGCGGCTCGCTGCTGCTTTGACTCGCCTTGGTCTGCAGCCCGGCGACCGCGTCAGCACGATGATGTGGAATCACGGCACCCACATGCATTGCTTCTTCGGGATTCCTTGCACCGGCGGAATCATCAACCCTCTCAATTTGCGGCTTCATCCTCAAGAACTCGCCGCGATCGCCAACCATGCCGGCTCGCGATTTCTCATTGTCGATGACGCGTTGCTTCCAGTTTACGAATCCCTGCGGGTGGCCGGCGCGAGCTTCGAGAAGGTGATCGTCAATCGCTATGCAGGGGGCGACGTTCCTCAAGGATTTCTCGAATACGACGAACTACTCGCGGCCGAAGACGACAACTTCGTTTATCCGAAGCTCGACGAAAACGACGGTGCTTCCATGTTTTTCACTTCGGGCACGACGGGATGCTCCAAAGCGGTCGTCTATTCGCATCGGTCGCTTGTGCTGCATGGTTTGTCGCTCACGATGGCCGATTGTTTCGCGCTGAGTCACAACGATGTCGTGCTGCCGATGGCGCCGCTGTTCCACGCCAACTCATGGGGAATGCCCCACATTGCTGCGATCACCGGTGCGAAATTCATTTTGCTTGGGCCGAATGTCGATCCGGAAACGATCCTTGACTCGATCGTCGAATACGGTGTTACGTTTGCTTCCGGTGTGCCGACGATCTGGCTCAATGTTCTTTGTGCATTGGAGAAATATCCCGATCGCTGGAAATTCGCTCCGTTGCGAGCGCTGTGCGGAGGGAGCGCTCCACCGATCGATTTGATTCGTGCGCTCGACAAGCGCGGGATTCACATCATTCATGCCTGGGGCATGACGGAAACGTCTCCGCTTGCGACCGCGCCTTTGGTGAAGTCGCACATGCATGACTACGACGACGACACACTCTACGAATTTCGCGGCAAGCAAGGCATTGCGGTGCCATTGGTCGAGCTGCGCGTGATGCGCCCAGAAAGTCCTGAGGACGAAACCTGCGAGAAAACAGTCGAGGCCCCGCGGGATGGAAAAACGCCAGGCGAACTCGAAGTACGCGGGCCGTGGATTGCTTCCAGCTATTACAACTTGCCGGATGAGGCGCATCGCTGGACCGCCGACGGCTGGTTCCGAACCGGCGACGTCGCCAACATGGACGAAGAGGGCTACATCAAGATTGTCGACCGAGAGAAGGATCTCGTGAAGTCGGGTGGCGAGTGGATCAGTTCCGTCGATCTAGAAAACACGCTGATGGGGCATCCCTCCGTGAAGGAAGCCGCGGTGGTGGGGGTGCCTCACCCGAAATGGCAGGAGCGCCCGCTCGCCGCCGTTGTGCTGAAGGAGGGCGCGTCGGCTACGCCGGAAGAGCTCCGCACCTACCTCGCGAAGACATTCGCAAAGTGGCAGCTCCCCGATGCCTTCGTCTTCATGGCCGAAATCCCCCGCACCAGCGTCGGCAAATTCAAAAAGACCACCCTCCGCGAACAATTCTCCAACTGGACTTGGGAATGATAACTCCCGACCCGTCAAACCTGAGTCTTCTCAGATTGGGTGTAAACTGTGCCTATGCCGAAGCCACGTCGCTCGAAAATGAGTTTCGGGATCAAACCCGCGACCAAAAAGACATTGGCGCAATTTGCCAAGTCCCGCGGGCGTAGCTCAGACCTTTTGGTCTCCGATGTTGTTGAGTCTTTCGTTGCCGACCAGAGTCGCATGATCGAGGAGGCACGTGCGGCTGAGCGTGAATTTGCGACCGGACACTACATCAAACACGACGACATGAGGGCGTGGCTGCTCTCCTGGGGGACAGGTCACGAGCTCCCCCCGCCGAAATGTGCCTGTGGTAGAGATCACTCCGAAAAATCTCGGTGAACTTTGAGATTGTTTGGTCTGAGCGAGCGCTGCGCCGGCTTAACGCGATTCGACTGTATGTTGCTCAGGACAAGCCCATCGCCGCGGAAGGACTCGCGATTGACATTGTCAGGTCCGCAGAGTCATTGAAGACGCACCCCAACCTAGGGCATCGCGCGTCAAATCCAAAACTCCGAGAGTTGCTTGTTGCTGGCACGCCTTACGTAATCATTTATCGAGTTCTTCGCCGAAGCGTCTTAATCGCGACGATTTGGCACGCGGCACAACGAAAGACGAAATAGCTTGGATCGCTACAGAAAGAGGGTGGCCCATATGAGCCACCCCTCCTCGTTTTCGTCTAGGTGACGTCTACCGAAATCGATCTAGGTTCGGTACGACGCGTTGATGCGCACGTACTCGGCGGTGAAATCGCACGTCCAGTAGCGAGCGGAAGCGCGACCAGCGTTCAAATCGACGACGATGTGTACGTGCGGCGTGAGCAATCGGTTGCTCGCTGCGCGCTCGTTGAAATCGAGCGGGCGCCCCTTACTCAGCACATGAATTCCCGCCATCGTGATATCGACGAGGTGCGGATCGAACTTCACTCCCGACCGCCCGGCCGCCGCGAACACGCGACCCCAGTTCGGATCGCCGCCCGCGAACGCCGTCTTCACCAGCGGTGACGTCGCAATCGTCTGCGCAATCTGACGCGCCGCCGCTTCGCTCTTCGCGCCGCGCACTTCGATTTCGATCACGCGCTGGGCACCTTCGCCGTCGGCCACGATCTGCAACGCGAGCGAATGACAGACATCCTCGAGCGCAGCCGCGAAATCGCGATGCGCCTTCGTGCCCGCCGCGATCGGCGGTGCGCCCGCCTCTCCATTGGCCAGAACGAGCAGTGTATCGTTTGTCGAAGTATCACCGTCGATCGTGATGGAGTTAAACGTCCGCTTGGTCACGTCGCTCAGCGTTTTCTGCAGCAGTCCCGGCGCGATGTTCGCATCCGTCGCGACGAACGACAGCGTCGTCGCCATATTCGGATGAATCATGCCCGCGCCTTTCGCGCACCCGACCAGATGCACGCGCTTGCCCGCCATCTTGAACGAAGCCGCCGCCGTTTTCGGCTGAGTGTCCGTCGTGCAGATCGCCAGCGAAAGCTCCGCGAACGATCGTGCCGATGCCCGCTGCTGCCGCGAAAGCTGCGGCAAGCGGCGCAAGATTTTATCGACCGCGAGCGGCACACCGATCACACCGGTCGAGCAAACGAACAATTCGTGCGGTTTGCATGCCACATGCTTCGCCGCCTCGGCGACAGTGCGTTCGGCTGCAGCGCGGCCTTCCTCGCCGGTGGCGCAATTCGCGTTGCCGGCGTTGATCACCACGCCGCGCATGTGCCCCTTCGACGCGCGCAGATTTGCCTTCGACACGAGCACCGGCGGCGCAACCACCAGATTTTGCGTGAACACCGCCGCCGCCGACGCCGGCACCTCGCTCGTAAACATGGCGAGATCGAGCGCGCCCGTTTTTTTCAGGCCGCACGCCGTTGCCGCGAATCGGAATCCTCGTGGAAGTGCTGCTTCAGACAGAGCGTGCATCAGGTCCACTGCTCGTCGCTCGCTCTTTTTCGTGGAAGGTTTGCGTTCATTCTTGGACTTCGAACTGATGATCTTGCGAATTGCTGAAACTGTTTCGATGTTGCCCGGTCCCGATGCCGCCTCGATTTTTTTGGCGCTGGAACCGTTGTTGCTCTTGCCGTTTTTTGAGGTGTTCGCTTCAGACTGCCGGAAGTAACCCCCGATCCTCCGCGAGGCCCGCGAACGTCTGCTGTTTCAAATCGACGACATTGGTGCTCATTTCATTCTCCTGTTTGAGTTTTGGCTTTCGACTTCGCTTCCGACAGTTCTACGACAGATTTTACCTGCAACTTCGACTGCAAACTTGTGATTCGTTCTTGCAATGAAGCAATCGCGGCTTTCACCGAGTCTGAAGCCGTTCCTCCGGGCACCGACTTGGTCGCAATTGCGTTCTCGACCGTTAGTCCCGAAAGCAAATCCTTCTCGAAGAGCGGCGAAATCTTCTGCACATCATCAAGCGAAAGCTGCGTCCACGGCTTGTTTTGCCGTTCGGCTTCGCGCAGCACCTTGCCGATCACGTCGTGCGCTTGCCGGAAAGGCAGCCCGCGATGGACCAGATAGTCTGCACCTTCTGTAGCAAACAGTACAGGATTCGACGCGGCGGCGCGCAATCTATCTTCCTGGAATTTCGTTGTGGCAACGGCGCCGGTCGCGATGGCCAGCATTGCCGCGATCTGGTCGTGAGCGGCGAAAAGCGCCTCCTTATCTTCCTGCAAGTCGCGCTGGTAGCTCGTGGGCAAACCTTTCATCGTTGTGAGCAGCCCAAGCAGCGCGCCGTGAATCCGTCCCGTCTTGCCGCGGATCAGTTCCCACGAATCGGGATTCTTCTTTTGTGGCATCAGGCTGCTTCCCGTCGCGTATTCGTCGGGCAGAATGACGTACGCGAATTCCTGCGACGCAAAAATCACAAAATCTTCGGCCAGGCGCGAGAGATGCGTCGCGATCCCGCTGAGCGCCGCGAGGTAGTCGAGCGCGAAGTCACGATCGCTCACGGCATCGAGGCTGTTGGCCGTAATGCGCGAAAAGCCGAGATCGCGCGCGATCCCCTCGCGATCGATGCCGAAACTGTTTCCCGCCAGGGCGCCCGAACCCATAGGGCAAGCGTCAGCGCTCTCGGCGGCGTGTTGCAGCCGCGTCACGTCACGCGAAAACGCTTCTGCATGCGCCAGCAGAAAATGCGCCAGCAAAATCGGCTGTGCGTGCTGCATGTGCGTCATGCCGGCCATGGGCAAGCCAAAATTCCTCTTGGCTTGTTCTAGAATCACCGCCAAAAATTCGCCGAGCTGCCGCTGCAAGCCCGCAGCCGCATCCATCACGAACAATCGAAAATCGGTCGCTACAAGTTCGTTGCGGCTTCGGCCCGTGTGCAGCTTCCAGCCGAGCGCCCCAAGCTCATGTACGAGCGCGCTTTCTACGAAATGGTGCACATCTTCCGCGGTCGAACCATCAAGAAACGTTGGATCGTCATCGAGCTCCGACGCGATGGCTTCCAGCGCTTTGATCGTGTCGTGAACTTCCGCTTCGGTGAGGATTCCGACCTTTTGCAACGCACGCGCCCACGCTCGATCGACGGCCAGCTCATAGGGGAGCAGGCGCCGGTCGAACGAAAACGATCGCTGAAACGCGTCGAACGCCTTGTCCGGTTCGCGCTCGAAACGCCCGCCCCAAAGGCGGTCGTCCTTGCGATCGGTTGTGGGTGAATCGGTCATCGTCAATTTAAGAAAAAGCGAATTTCATTCGTGCTGACAGCTTGCCATGCAGGGGCGCAGCATGCTGCGCCCCTACAAAATCGAGCTAGTTCTTTCCGCCCTCGGCCTTCGCCTTCGGGCGAGCGGTCACGGGCAGCGCGAAGAGATTGATAAACCCTTCCGCGTCCTTGGGATTGTAGCGGCCCATCGTGAAGCTCGCTAGATCGGCGCGATACAGCGAGAACGGCGACTTGCGACTGGTTACGTTGAGCGTGCCCTTCCACAATTTTAGGCCGACGGTGCCGGTAACGAACTGCTGCGCCACCTTGAAGAATCCGTCCAGCGATTCGCGCAGCGTCGAGAACCACACGCCGTTGTAGACGAGCTCGGCGTAGCGATGCGACAACGCCTGCATGAAGTGCGCCGTTTCGCGATCGACGGTCAGCCGCTCGAGTTCCTGATGCGCCTTGATCAGCAGCGTGCCGCCGGGAGTCTCATACGCACCGCGCGACTTCATCCCGACCAAACGATTCTCGACGAGATCCGTACGCCCAATTCCATTGC
Organism: Acidobacteriota bacterium; assembly: GCA_019239815.1. The sequence goes on along the minus strand of JAFAZL010000962.1, from coordinate 2 downwards.
GC
>JAFAZL010000898.1 GCA_019239815.1 Acidobacteriota bacterium | reverse complement strand
CTATTTAGCATCCCGAGCAGCGCCGCCACGCCGCCAAAGCTCGCGCCATATCCAACGCTCGTCGGAACCGCAATCACCGGCGCCGCAACCAGCCCGCCAACCACGCTCGGCAACGCGCCTTCCATTCCCGCAACGCAAATCACCACGCGCGCTTTCGTCAGCTCTTCGCGATGATTGAGCAGCCGGTGAATTCCAGCGACGCCTACATCGTACAAATGCTCGACGCGATTCCCCATCATCCGCGCCGTCAGCAGCGCCTCTTCCGCCACAGGAATATCGCTCGTTCCCGCCGACACAACAAAAACCGTGCCCTTGCCTTGAATTTCCGTATTGCGCTCGATCGTGATGGCGCGCGAGAGCGGATGAAATTTCGCCGGCGAAGATTTTCCGGTCTTCACGCGACTCACAGCTGCAAAAATCCTCTCGTCTGCGCGTGTCACCAAAATATTGTGCTTGCTGTCCCGATGACTCAGCATCGACCGCACAATTTCCGCGACATGCTGCGGTGTTTTCCCTTTCCCGAAAATCACCTCGGCAAATCCCTGCCGCAACGCTCGATGATGATCCACTTTCGCGAAGCCGAGATCCTCGAACGGCATATGCTTCAGCCGCTCGGCCGCCTTCGACGGTGCAAGCTCTCCCGCTCGCACCAACTCCAATAATTTTTCCAGCTCCCGTTCGTTCATGAAGTTTGTGCCACGCTTCGTGCGACCCGCTCAACCCAACGCGCTCGCTCTTTTTCTAAGTGAGCTCAAGTGTCGTATCCTTGAGGCGCACAACGTTTCCAAATCGCCGTCGCAAAGTAACTTCCGCACACCAGTCACTACTCACCAGTCACTAGTCACGGTGTTGCGTCGCCCATCAATTTGCGCAGCGGTTGATTGTCCGCATAAACGCGCCATTCTGCAATCTTTCCGCCTTGCACGACCGCGCGCCACGCCGCCGGCACTTCCCAGAATCCATTCGGCCCAAGCGCGGAGTCCACGCTTGAGGGATTTGTAGGCACCGGCGCTCCGTTGCCGGCTTTCGCGTTAGCACTAGGGGCGCCGACGTAGCGGCCGCTCGCCGTTCCGAAAATTGCGACGCGTTCGTCCGTTGTGAAAAATTCATCGGCGTGAACTTGGTAGTCCGCAACTGATTTGAAGTACATCGCCCAGCCCTGGCGCATCGTTTCGCGCCCGATAAATCTTTTTCCGAGTGCGTCCTGAAAAATGTGCCCTTCCGTCATCGCTTCGCACAGCGCGTTGATGTCCCCGGCGTTGATCCGTTTTATGAAATCCATGGCGACTTCGAGCGGTTGCAGATTTCCGTTCATGGAGTCTCCTGGCGAAATCGGAGTTAACGATTGATTTGAAACGCTCGACACGACCGAACCATTCGAGCCGACTGTCGAGGTTGAGATGCGCGGAATGGCGCTTCGGACGCGCTCAGTTGACATCGCGAGTACCCGCTGAGAGACTAATTTTACCCGCAGAAAATGCCCAAAGCACAATGCCCACGCAAAACGGCCAAATCGTAACCGTAGGTGTGACCGGAGCTAGCGGCGCTATCCTCGCGCAAAAGACGCTTGCGATGCTGGATGCGGATTCGCGCGTCGTGCGCATTCATCTCGTTGTCACTGAAACCGGCCAGCGCCTCTTCGCCGAAGAATTGCAAATTTCTTCCGGCGACATAAAGCAATTGCCATCGCGAATTCTTGGAAGGACTTCTACAAAAATCGAAGTTTTGCCGAACAAAGATGTCGGCGCGTCAATCGCATCCGGAAGCTATGAAGTCGACGCGATGATTGTGGTTCCCTGCTCGATGGGAACACTCGCTGCGATTGCGAATGGCATCAGCGACGATCTCGTCGCGCGCGCTGCTGACGTGATGCTGAAAGAATCGCGCAAGCTGGTGCTCTGCATTCGCGATACGCCCTTCAATCGAATTCATCTCGAAAACATGCTGCGCGCGCAGCAAGCGGGAACTGTGATCATGCCGGCGGTTCCCTCGTTTTATCATCAGCCAAAAACGATCGACGATCTCGTGACGCAGTACGTCTGCCGCGTCCTCGCGCAGATCGGTTTGCCGCAAGACGAGATGTATCGCTGGATGGGTTCCGCTAACGCAAAGGAAGCAAAGGCTTGAAGAGATTTCACCACAGAGAG
>JAFAZL010000889.1 GCA_019239815.1 Acidobacteriota bacterium | reverse complement strand
CCGGGCGGGCTGAGCGTTTTGCAAACGCGAGAGAGGCTCGCGTGGAAAGGAGTTTAGCAAGCGACTGTGATCAAAGCGCGGGGAAATTGTCTGAGCGGGCGGAGTAGTCAACGTTCCGCGTCGACGTCTTAGTTTATTTTAATTTTGGGATCTGACAGCTTCGTTGAGGATGAGGGCGAGGCGGATCCCCGCTTGCGCTACGCGAAGTTCGGCGATGGGGGCGGCTTGGTCCTGGTAGGGTTCATCGGCGGTGATGCGTTGTTCCATGAGGCGGGCGCCGATGTTGTTGTCATCAGTGCAGACGTGAACCGGCGTCGGTTTTTCGATCGCGACCTTTGGAGTTAGCGGCTCGTAGACGTTTTTCTCGGCGTAGTCGTGGCTTTCCCACACCCAATCGTCGACGTGAATTCCCGCTTTTTGCCATTGTTCGAACGACGAGACGTAGGTTTCTTCGAGGCGCTCGGCATATTCGTGTGAGTCGGCGCCTTCGGCATCACGTTCGAGGATGGCAGAGTCCCAGATGGAGTGAAGATTCGGCGTGAAGCCGTGGGCATGTTCACGCGGCTTGCGGCGGAAGTATTTCAGCGGCACACAGTTGCCGCCTTCGTCGTCGTTCGTTGTGGAGTGGAGCGGCTGATGGAGATCGCCGACGAAGTGAATGACGTAACGGAGCGCTTCGGCGCGCTTGGCAGGTTCGGCGGATTTGTCTTTGAGAATGGCGAGTTGCGACGTGATTACCTCGGTGATGCAGCCTTCTTTGCCGCAGTAAGGCGCCAGACCACCGTCGCCGCGTGCCGTGCCACGAGGAATGTCGATGTAATGCCACGGACCGTTCTTTCGTTCGGGCCGAACGTCGTCGGCCCAGGTGGACGCGTCTCCCATTGGGTCATTGACCGCGGAGCCGCAGTAGCGCTTGAGCTGCGGGTCGACGGGGTTCTCTTTGAGTAGCGTGAGAACGAACTCCTTCGCTTCTGGCGAGAGATACTTTTCGGCGATGAGAGCTACGGTTTCGTGGCCCTTGCAACCCCATGCGCGAGTTGTTGGCGCCGAAAGAAGGGTCGCAAGGCAGAGGACCGAGAGGACGCAGATGTTGGCGAGACGCATGAGTTTCCTTCAAATCAAAGGAGTGAACAAGCTGCAACCGTTCCACAGTGTGACGCAAAGACGCCTTCGGCGTATGACGTTTGCGTGAAGATGGACGTCAGGCGAACGGGCGGAGTTTCAGGCTCCCAGCCAGCGGCCGATGGGGCGCCACGATTCGTTGTGGTCGCAGATGACACGCAGAGCGGCAGTGATCGGAATGGCGAGGAGCAGACCCATTCCGCCCCAGACCCATCCCCAGAAAAGCAGCGCGACTGTGATTGCAACGGCGTTGAGACGAACACGGCGGCCGACGAGCGCCGGCGCGATGAAGTTCGAAGCGATCACGTGGATTGCGAGAAGAACTCCAGCGATGAGCACGAACGAGCCAAACGCCTTGATTTTCGCTGACGCAATGATAAACGCGGGTGCCCAAGCCATAACCGCGCCGATATACGGAACCATGTTCAGCAGCCCGGATGCTATGCCGGTGAGAACCGGATAATCGAGATCCATGATCCAAAAAAACAAGCTGCTCGCGGCAATGACCATGCCAGTGACGATGGACATTCCGGCAAGATAGTCCCGCAAAACTTCGCGCAGGTCTTCGAGGGTCTCTTTAACCTGAGTGCGTCGGCCGACGGGAAAAAGCTGCAGCGTGCCGTGCCAGACTTCGCGTTTACCAGCGAGCATGAAGAAGACGAGGAAGGGGACGAAGGTGATCTCGAGAAAAATGGCGTAGAGCGAGCCGGCGCCGCGCGTCAGCATCGTGCGAAGGAGATCGGGTTCGAGGCGGCGAAGTTCGCCCGTGCTATTCCCGGGTCCAGGGTCAGCGCCCGGCGCGACGCGGCCTTCGATGCCATTGATTTTGCCTTCGACGGAGTCGGCGGCGCTGCGAAGGACGGTGCTGTACTTCGACCAATTTTGCGCAAAGTTGGAAAGTCGAGTGCCCAAGCCGTATCCGACCGCCGACAGAACCGCGATGAGGATGAGAACCATCACCATCGCACCTGCTGTGCGAGGGACGCCGGTACGTTCGAGGATCTCAACAGCGGGATCGAGAAAGTAGGCGAGCAGAATCGACAGCAGGAGCGTGATGACCACGCCCTGCGCGTAATAACAGAACAAGAGGATGATTGCGCCCGCAATAACTCGCAGGCTGAAGTTGGATCCCGAGATCCGAACGACGGCCGGCGGAGGCGTTTCCGTCACCGACACAATGAGCTCCGTGCCAAACACGGTAGCACATATAAGCACGCGTCCTGCCATGCGGCGGAACGCGGGTTTCGCGTGCCGCACGGCGGAGATTGGCGCGGTGTCGCCTGCGGATTTATGTTGATAACGCGAGTGTAGCGACGGCGCGGAAGTGGGTTAGCGCTGTGTCTAGACACGCACGTTTCATCGAGGAACCTCACAATGCGCCGAAAAGAATGGCGCACCGGTGCCATGCTAATCTCGATGCAGAACCAATAAGGTTCCCTACACATGGCGAAAGAACTTTTCGGTACAGACGGAATCCGCGGCGAACCGGGCAAACCGCCACTCGACGACGCGACGCTGTATGCCACCGGGCGAGCGCTTGGAAGCTACCTCAAGAAGCAGAGCCGCGCGCCCCGGGTGCTGATCGGTATGGATACACGCGAGTCGGGTCCGCACATTGCGTCGCTGCTGGCGGCTGGATTAAAGGCGGCGGGCACCGAGACGGCGTTCGCTGGCGTGATCACGACACCGGGAGTGGCGTGCCTTGTCCGGCAGAACGGATTTCAGGCGGGCGTGGTCATTTCGGCTTCCCACAACCCGTTTCATGACAACGGCGTAAAGCTATTTTCGGACGCGGGTATGAAGTTTCCCGACGCGACGGAAGAAGAACTCGAGAAGGATATTTTCAAAACGAGAAGCGAGGGTGCGCCGAAAAATGCTCCCCTTCCGCAAGCCGACGAATCGCTGGATGCGCAATATCTGGAATTTCTGCGCAGTCGCCTAATTCCCGGCGCGAAATTGAAGGGATTTCGAATTTTGCTCGATTGCGCGAATGGTGCGGCATACAAGCTCGGGCCGGAATTGTTCAAGTCGCTGGGCGCGGACGTAAAGGCGATGGGCGTAACGCCGGACGGGCGGAACATCAACGCGGGATGCGGGTCGTTGCACCTGGACGGTTTGCAGAAGCGTGTTAAGGAAGAAGGCGTCGATCTGGGTGTCGCCTTTGATGGCGATGCTGACCGGGCACTGTTTGTCTGCTCGACAGGGCGTATCGTAAACGGGGACGGAGTTTTGTTGGCAGTCGCCCGGTACCTGAAGGCGAAGGGCGAGCTGAAAGGCACCCGCGTCGTGGCGACGTCGATGTCGAATCTGGGATTGGAGCGCGTTTTGGCGAAAGAAGGAATTTCGCTAGCGCGCGCCTCGGTCGGCGACCGTTATGTGCTCGAAGAAATGCTGCGGAGTGGAAACGTCATCGGTGGCGAGCAATCGGGCCATGTGATTTTCTTGCAGGATTCGCCTGCGGGAGATGGATTGCTGACTGCGTTGAAAATCGCGTCGCTGGTGTCGATGCACGGCAAACTGGAATCACTGATCGATGGATTGAAGGACTACCCGCAAGTCATTGTGAATGTGAAGGTGAAATCGAAGCCGCCGCTTGAGTCGTTGCCGCAAGTCGCGAAGGCTTTGGGCGAAGCACAGAATGCGCTGGGCGATAACGGACGCATCGTGTTGCGCTATTCGGGGACGGAGCCGCTCGCGCGGGTGATGGTTGAAGCGGAGCACCAGGCGGACGTTCAAAAATTCAGCCAGTCTGTAGCCGAGGCACTGCGAGCTTCGATCGGCGTTTGAGCGAATGTCGTCCGTATTTTGAGTTAGAAGATTTTGTTTCTCTTCAGATTGCTTCGAAATCATCGGCCGATCTCGAGCAGCCATATTCCATGCCGTGCTGAAGCCTCCGATGCAGGATGCGGTGGGCGAGTCTCCCGAATGCTGGATGTATTGCAGGCGGACCTGTGAGATTTTGTAGGTCGGAGGAGCTATAGGTCCCATTTCCCGATGTCTCATAATTGTTAAGTCGATGTTTTCTAGAGGTTTGCGGAGTTTGTGAGTTTCTGTGGACCCCTGGCATACGGTTTGCACTATACAGCGTCAACTGAAGTTCAAGATTGGCTTCCCGGGGTGGCCGGAACCCAACCTCGACTGGGATTCTGGTTTTGGGGGGTC
>JAFAZL010000837.1 GCA_019239815.1 Acidobacteriota bacterium | reverse complement strand
TTCCTGTAACCGGAATGAACGTCGAGGAAGTTGGAACGACCGACTCCGTAGAATTCTCTGATCGTAAGATTCCGAGCATTACGATCCACTCTCTGACGCAACAATCGTGGAACGCTCACATTCTGCACAGTTCAAAAGACAAGCTGTCGTCGATAAACGTGGACGATTACTATCAGACCTACAGGTTGCTCTCAGCTTACCTTGTATTCTTGGATCAAGAAGAGCCGAGTAAGGGTTCGAAACATCGGTAGGGTTCGAGACGCCTTTTTCGCTTACAGCTTGCGATAGTTGTCGTTCTGCGTGACCACGGTCAGGTGCTTGCGCACGCCTTCGATCGTTGCGCCGGCGGCGTGACTCGTCCCATCGGGCAGCTTGTCGAACCGCACCGACAAATTCATCACATCTGTTGGATCGTCCATCCACGAGTGAATCGAAATGCTGACGAGCTGCTTCTGATCCTTGTCAAAAACGATCGTCACCGAGTCGCCGTTGCGAATGTAGTTGCGAATCAAGAATTGGATTCGCCCCGGTTGCCCGCCGAGTCCCGGCGTGATGGAGATGTTGCCCTTCGAATATGCTTCCTGGATCAAATCCTTTTCGGGCGGGATGTATTGCTGCGCCAGACTCTTCATCTGGTCGGCGTATCCCTGGAATTCTTCTTTCTTTTTCTCAATAATGCGCTGCCGCAACCGCCCGCCACCTCCGCCTTGGGTCTGTGCCGGCCCGTCAATCGGAGTCTTGATCGGTTTGCCGTCAGGGCCCATGCGCACCTGAAACCGGTCCTGTTTGCGTTCCTGTCCATTCAGGCTGACAGTCACGCGTTCGGTCCAGGTGTACTTGGCCAGCGCCTCTTTGTTTTTCGTCGTGGATTCTTTCAACTCTGCGACGCGCGCCTGCATATCGCCAAGTTGCGCGCGAAGCGAAGCAGCGAAGGGAAGTGTGGCGCCGAAAACAGCAATGGCCGCGAGCAAAATATTTGTGCGAGGAACCCGTCTTTGCTGAGGCATATCGATCCTTTGTGGCAAAAAAATATCAAGCGATCAACTAGCACGGAAGAATCGCGCGTAGAAAACTACTTCGATCTCGTCGCTGTCCAATCGCCCTGCTGTCCGCGACCCGACATTGTGCCCTTCATCGAGTCACCATCCACGGTGCCCGTGTAATCGAGCGGAATCCGCGCCGTGACGTGGAACTTGATATTTTTCCCATCGACCGTTCCGTCGATCGTCCCCGATTGTCGGGGCCCTTTGAACGTCCCGGTAATTGCTCCGCGATCCTGCTTTAAGACGATCGTTTGCGTCGTTTTTCGGGAGCCGTCGGAAACATCGACGCTCCAGGTACCGGCAACGTTCGCCGGCGCGTCTGCAGCCGCAGCTACAAAAGCTGCAGCAAGCAACATCATCAATGACACCAACCGAATCACAATTCCGTGCGAAGAGATCGCGCGCATCGAATACCTCACATTGTTGAAAAGTTTGAACCGCTCGTCGCGCATGAAATGTGACCTATCGGCATCCGACCATGCCGCCGACCAATGCGCGCGCTGAAGCCGTTACAATGCGCGCGAGTATACTCCGGCGCTTTTCACCGAGCAATCGTACCTCGATGAATTCTCGGCCCAAATCATTGACAGAACTAGAACCCGGTTATAAATTTTCGCGCACGTTTGTCACGCTTCGGGGAACGTCGGTGTTCCGCCGAGCCAACTTCCAGGCCAACCAGGTTGGAAACTTCCACCGACAAACGAAGGTTGAAGCATGCGCCGTTGCTGGGGCTTGATTTTGCTGACGATCGGGTTGTTTCTCGCTCCGGTGCCCACCTCTTGCCAGGAATCGAAACCCGAAGCATCGTCTTCCGCGAGCACCGTGGCGAATGCTGTGCCCACGCCCGCTGAGCTCGAAACTCTCACTCTGGAACAAGCAATCGCGACTGCGCAAGCCAACAATCGCCAGATCAAAATTTTCGACCAAAACGTGCTGATTTCGAACGACGAGATCCTAGCAGCACGCACGCAGCGTTACCCGCACTTCAGTGTGGACGTGACCGGATCGGGGCTGCTCACTCCCGTCACCATCAAGTTTCCGACCGGCGTGTTTGGGCTCGTGGGCTCTACGCCGGTACCTTCGCGGCCCACGGAAGTCACCACCGATCCAAAATTTTCCGCCCTCAGCATCGTTCAGGCCTACCAGCCACTGACGCAACTCTGGAGCGCACATCTCAACTTGGGATTACTCGGCGTCGGCAAAAAGCTGAGCCAGGAACAATTGCGCCAGCAAAAACAAAACATCACAAGCTCGGTCAAGCAGGCTTATTATCAGCTCCTGCAGTCGCAAAGCGCGCTCGAAGCAGCGGACGAAAATGTGAAGGCGCTGCGTGAGGTCGACCGCACGACACGGGAGTACGTACAGCAAAAAGCTGCGCTCTCTTATCAAGGCGCGGGCGCAAAGGTGCAGCTGGCACAAGCTGAACTGCAGCAGGTGACCCTTCAGGATACGATCCAGACACAAAAAGAAAATCTGAACAACCTGATGGGCCGCGACCTGACGATCGATTTCCGCTTGAGCCCGGTGCCCGATACATTGCCGGAAGAAGAAAGCATCGATCTCGCTCGGCAGAACGCACTGAGTGGTCGATCGGAAATTCGCCAGGCCAGATTCAAAGTTGAGCAAGCGACGTACGCGAAGCGCCTTCAAAAAGCGCAATACATTCCTGAGGTTGGCATTCGCTACCTTTTTTTTTCGCCATTCACCGTCGAAGGGTTACCGCAGTACGTGAATTCGATCGGTATCAACCTGAAGTGGGACATCTACGACTGGGGTTACAAAAAGCATCTCACCGACGAAAAGCAGCGCCAGATCGATCAGAGTCAGCTCAACTTGACCGAAACTTCCAGCCAGGTTGTTCTCGATGTGAGCAATCGCTTCCGAAAATTGCGAGAAGCGCGAGCCAGTCTGAACGTTGCGCAACTCGCACAAGATGCCGAGAAGGAAAAGCTACAAGTAGTACTCGAGCAATACAAACAGAAGGCGACCTTGCTGAGCAACTTGCAAACTGAGCAAGCGAACATGGCGCAAGCCGCCGCGCAGTATCAGCAGGCTCTCTCGAACTTCTGGAACGCGCGCGCCGATTTTGAAAAGGCGATGGGGACGGATTGAAAGCGATGAGCGACAGCCTATTGTTCAGGCGAGCGATGAGACGACGGGCTCCAATAGAGCGCGAATTATCATGCACAACTATGGTTCTGGCACTTGCGATTACCTTCGCCGGGTGCGGCAGTGAGCCGCAGCAATCCGAAGCTCAGCGCGCAACTCCTGTCACCGTCGCGGATGTTCAGGAATACTCTGGCGGCGAAGGCGTCAGCTATTCCGCCAGCATCATTCCGTACACGCAGTTGCCCCTCGCATTCAAGTCCGCCGGATACGTTACGCAAATCTTGCAGCGCCCCGGGCCCGACGGCAAGCTGCGCAATCTGCAGCAGGGCGACTACGTTAAGAAGGACACTATCGTCGCGACGGTCCGCCAAGCCGATTACCAGCACTCGGTCGAACAATATAAGGGTCAGCTCGAACAAGCCCAGGCCGGCGAGCTTAAGGCGCAACAGGATTTCGCGCGTGCTGATGCACTCTACAAAGCCAATGCACTCACGCAGAACGACTACGACGCGGCAAAAGCGCAGCTCGATTCCACACAAGGCGTAGTCGCAACTGCGCAAGCGGCCGTAGCCCAGGCACAACAGGCACTGGCCGATTGCGAACTACGCGCGCCGATGGACGG
>JAFAZL010000819.1 GCA_019239815.1 Acidobacteriota bacterium | reverse complement strand
CGGCGTACCGACGAGCCGTTGCACAGGATGTTGGCCACCGCCATAAAGCTCATGCCCGAGTGGTGCGCCAGCCAGCAGCGGCAGATTTCGAACTGCTCGCCCTTCTTCAATCGCGACTTCGTGTAGTCGATCGACTCATAGAATCCGTGCGAGCCGAGGAAACCGAGCTCCTTCATACGCTGAATGTTTTTAATGGCTCCCTTGGTATCGACCATCAGGCTGAGGAACGTCGAGTACGGCGACACAACAAGGTCGCGCGACAGGTCGCGGCTGATCGCGATGCCCGGCACGCCAAACCCTTCGTAGTGATAGTGTCCCGCAGCGTTGATAATCGAGCACGAAGCTTCCGAAATGCCCCAAGGTATCCCCTTTTCTTCGGCATACCTCTGCTGGGCACGGACCGCGCCACGCGTCGTCTCGTCCAGAATGGTATTTGGGAAAATCTTCATCCACAGCGTCGGCATCAGGTATTCGAACATGGTGCCCGTCCACGACAGCATCACCTGTTCGTCCTTGTAGCTGGTCATCTTGCGTTCTAGCGCCATCCAGCTCTCCTGCGGCAGCTCTCCTTTGGCGATCCCGGCAAACACGCCTGACCGGACTTCCGACGCCATCAGGTCGTAGTGGCTCGGCGTGAATTTGCCCTCTTCCACGTTGTAACCGGTGAACATCAGCTTCTTCTTTGCGTCGAAGAAGAAAGTGAAGTTCATGCTTCGTGCCAGAGCGTCGGCGCGTTCGGCAACGCGCTCCAGCCGCGTGGTCATGCTCTTCGCAATGCTGCTCGTGCGCCCAACCGCCGACCGGAGCAACTGCAACGCCGATCGCGATTCAACATTCGATCCACCCTCCTCGAACATCCGCCACAATTTTTGATCCAGGGAGTGGCAGATTCTGGGCAGGGCTTCGAGGGTCAGCTTTTCGGCCGGTACCAGTTCAAGTACGCCAGGTTCGGCCGTGCATTTCGCGAACTGCGGTTGTAGCCATGGCGCGAAATCGTAAACCAAACTCTCAAGATGAGAAATGCGGAGGCGGAGTTCGTAGACCCACCACTGAGCCTCAGTCTCAATGGGTTCAGTTGAAAGCTTCTTAGCCAGGGCGACGGTTACACGCTCGCATCCTGCTAACGCGTCGAGCCACGTAGCCGGCGAATCGTTCAGCGTACCGATCTTCTGCTTCATCTCGCGAACGCCCGCGAGCAACGATTCTTCTTGATTTTCCGACTTAAAGATCTCTTCGATCGTGTCGAGGTGATCACGCAAGCCCTGGAGTGTCTCCGGACGGAACAACGGCTCACGAATCGCGCCAAGGCAGCCCTGCTTCACAGTCCACAACGCGCAAACGAGGTTGCCGTTATCGACCGCCGAGATAAATCGCGGTTTTACTGCGTCTAGCGTACGGTTGTCGTACCAGTTGTACATCTGGCCTTCATGACGCGGCATCTTGTCGATCGAATCGAAAGATCGCTCGGTGTCGGTCAAGAATTCCGGCAGCGTGAGGAATCCCAGGTCCATGGCCGCAAGCCGCGAATTCAATAGCAATCCGAGGTTCGTGGTCGAAATGCGGTGAACAACGAGGCTGTCAGGCTTCATGATCGTGTCGGGAATCATGAAGTTTTCTTCGGCGGTGCTAAATTCGCGGAACAGCCGCCAGGTGCGCAGCGCCGAATGCCGCAGCAGCTTCTTGTCTTCGGCTTCGATCTTCGCATCCGGCTTGCGGATCGGAAGATCGAACCACTGTTGGATCGGCTTCGAGAGTCCCCATACGATCAACAACGGCAGCGCGATCATGAAAGATGCCGGTCGCTCCAGAGCGACAATCACGCCAACGAGAAACGCGATCCATGGCGTCAGTTGCAGATACGTTTCGACCGGAGTCTTTTTGCCATAGTTGCTCTCTGCCTCTGCCGCCGTCTCCCATTCCAACAGCCGCTCGTGCGTCACGCTCATGCGAACGATCGAGCGAACAATGGCGTCGATCGTCACCAACGCTTGATGGCAGAGCGACGCGATACGAATGAACAAGTTTACCTGCGCGATTCCGAAATCCGTCGCCCAGCTCTTCCAAAATGCGCTGCTAAGCACGCCGCCGCCGGCGCGCAAGATCGACATCGTGAACTGGTAGAAGGTCGGCAGCGCAATCACAGCCAGCGTTGCCAGTGTCCAATAAACCGCCTTGCCTGGGAAGAAAAGCCATGCGCAGAGGAACATCACGAACGTTGCGATTTCCGTCAGGCTGCGGCGCAGGTTATCCAGAATCTTCCAGCGCGAAATCACAGACAGTGGGTTCGGCGAATAATTGCCAAAGAAGTCCGGTACGCGCGGCAACAACCAAAAGATGATCTGCCAGTCGCCGCGGACCCAGCGATGCTTGCGGCGGCTTAGAGCGCTCATGTGCGAGGGATAGTCATCGACAACTTCAATGTCGGAAACCAACCCAGCGCGAGCATACGAGCCTTCGACCAAGTCGTGGCTCAAGATCACGTTGCAAGGGAAGCGGTGTTCCACCACTTGCTGGAATGTCTCTACTTCGTAGATACCTTTGCCGGTGAAGCTGCCTTCACCGAACAAATCCTGATAAACGTCGGAAGCAGCGCGAGCGTAAATGTCGAATCCCGCGTCCGCCGAGAAAATCGAAGCCAGCCGCGAACGCTGCGCCGAATCAATGCTGATTTCAACGCGCGGCTGCAAGATGCCGTAGCCATCAACGACGATGTTCTTCTCCGGGTCAATGATCGCCCGATTCAACGGATGCGCCATCGTTCCAATCAGCCGGTGCGCGGAATCGCGTGGCAGCATCGTGTCGGAATCCAGCGTGATCACATACTTCACCGACTTGAGCAGCTCGAGGTTGCCCGCCTTAACAGGGAAGTTGTCGCTCGTTCCGAGCAGCAGCTTGTTGAAGTCCAGCAGCTTGCCGCGTTTGCGCTCCCAGGCCATCCAGATGCCTTCTGAGGCGTTGTACGCGCGGTGTCGGTGGAACAGGAAGAACGAACCACGGCCTTCGCCCGCATACTTCGCGTTCAGCGCCTGAATCATGTGCGAGCACTGGTCCGCGAGCTTGTCCTTCTCGTCAAACTGTTGCGCTGCATCTGGTGGGTCGGTCAGCAGTGCGAAGTGAACGTTCTCGTCGCGGTTGGCGAGGAAGCGGATTTCCAGATCGCGAACCGTGCGCATCATTCCACCTTCGCTCGTCAACAGCGTCGGGACCACGACCATCGTCGTGAAGTCCGCCGGCACGCCCTTCGCAAAATCGAGCTTTGGCAAAGACTGAGGGGGAAAGAGCGTCGTTGCGATTTGATTGATCAAGGCAATCGCGCACTCCGCTGCCGGCAACAGAAACAGCAGCACAATCACCCAACCATTGATCTTGCCGTGCGAACCAAACACGGCCGCGGCCATGATCGCCAGAGTCAACAGCTCGATGCCCAGGATGTAAGAAAAGTCCGGCCAGCGCTTGATCAGCCGCTGCACGCGCTCCGCAAACGTCGGGCGGTATTCGATCGCTCTTTCGAGCTGCATCCGGCCTTCATCCACGAGGTAGTAACCCACGTGCGACTGCCTCAGTCGCACCCGCGCGTCGGGCGACGCTTGAATAGGACGCGCCAACTCGACAATCTTTTCCGCAACCTGCTGCTCGGTGGCCTTCGACCGCTCCGCCAACGCCGAAATCAGCTTGCGATAGTGATCGCGGCTATCGAAATCCATCGATGCATATGCGTCGCACGGATCACGCCGCAGCACCTGTTCGATCGCATTCACGCGTTCGAACATTTCCTTCCAATCCGTTCCATCGACGCGCCGGAGGCTAACAATGAGCTTCGTCATCAGCGCAACAGGCTGCGCTTCCCGTGCGGCATTCTCCGCCGCGATCTGCTCTTCCGTCTTCGACTTCGCGTCCGTTGGTTCAACCGGCACAACGCACTTCGGCACATCAATCCCGGCCGCTTGTTCCGCAACGCCCTCCAATACAGCCATCTTTGCAAAAGACTGCAGTTGCCACAGCTCATTCATCTCGAGCGGCGCGATTTCTTGCAGCGCGAGGAAGTACTTTTCAAATGTCTTTTCGTCGAACTGCTGTCCGACTGTGTTCAAATAGCTCTCGACAGCCACATACGCACGCGGCAGCTTTCCGGATGCCGAATCGCCGGCCTTCACTTGCGGAAGGTCCGCAACCTTCTTCAACATCGCTTTCGTTTGTTGCAGTGAGCTCCGAAGTGCCGCT
>JAFAZL010000816.1 GCA_019239815.1 Acidobacteriota bacterium | reverse complement strand
CAAAATATATTTCAAGCCGGGAACAGATTCGAACGCGGCGCTGAGCAACATCGCGAACCTGGCGATGGCGGACTTGCGGCGCTTGCCGTCGGGCACATTGCCGCCGGTCGTGCTGCGATTCGATGCTTCGAGCCTGCCGGTTTGTCTGGTGACGCTCAAGGGCCAAGGCCTTAATGAGACACAACTGAAGGACTTGGCGCAATTCCAGGTGCGCAATCAGATTGCGGGTGTACAGGGCGCATCGGTGCCGCAGCCTTTTGGCGGAACGTACCGGCAGATTCAGGTGTTCGTCGATCCGGTGAAGCTCGAAGCACACCAGCTTAGTCTGATGGACGTCGTGGATGCTGTGAACAATTCCAACCTGATTCTGCCCGCAGGTGATGTGCGCATCGGCAATCGCGACTACAACATTTATGCCAACAGCCAGGTGCCGAACGCGGCGGAGGTCAACCAGATTCCGTTAAAGACGGTCGGCCTCGGCAGCGTGATGGTCGGTGACGTGGGCAAGGCGGAGGACGCCGGTGCGATTCAGACGAACATTGTGCGCATCGACGGCCAGCATTCCGTGTACATCCCGGTGCTGAAGCAAGGCGGCGACAGCAACACGATCGCCATCGTGAACGGAATCAAGACGGCGACGAAGCATCTCACCGACATTCCGGATGTGCTGAAGACGTCGGTCGTCTTCGATCAATCGATCTTCGTAAAAATCGCGATCAAGAACCTGCTGAAGGAAGGCGGCATCGGTCTTGCGCTGACGGCGGTGATGATTCTGCTGTTCCTCGGCAGCCCGAGGGCGACGTTCGCGGTTCTGCTTTCGATTCCACTTTCCGCACTGACGTGCCTGCTCGTCATTTCGGGCACGGGTGGATCGATCAACACGATGCTACTCGGCGGATTGGCTTTGGCGTTTTCGCGATTGATCGATGACTCGGTCGTCGTGCTCGAAAACATATTCCGCTTCATGGAGATGGGAGTCGCTCCACGGGAAGCGGCTGAAAAAGGTGGCATGGAGGTCGCGCTGGCGGTGCTGGCGGCGACTTCTACGACGTCGATCGTCTTCTTTCCAGTCACACTGTTCTATGGCGTAAGCAAATATCTCTTTGTCGATCTCGCGCTGGGCGTGGTGCTGTCGATTTTCGCGTCCTACATCTTTGCGATGACCGTCGTGCCCCTGTATTGCGCGCAATTCATCCGCATCGACCACAACGAAGCACATGGCGAGAGCAAGAAGACAGGGTGGTTTGCCTACATCGTGCAGCAGTTCAATGAATTCTTTTTGAAAGTGCTGATCTATTACGAAAAGACGGTGATGAAAGCGCTCGAACGGCCGAAGCGGACGGCGGGAATTCTGCTTGCCGGGGTCGCCGTGGTACTGATCGGACTCTTTCCATTTGTCGGTACGGCATATTTTCCGCGCACCGACCCCGGCCAATTCGTGATCAACGTGAAGGCGCCAAGCGGAACGCGTCTCGAAGTCACCGACAAACTCATCGCGCAGGTCGAAGACGACGTGCGCAAGGTCGTTAAGCCCGAAGATCTTGGCATGATCGTTTCGAATATCGGCATCACGCCTGACCTCTCCGCGATTTACACCACCAACTCCGCGATGCACACGGCCTTTGTGCAAGTCAGCTTGAAGGAAGAGCACAGTATCGGCAGCTACGAATATATGGACCGCGTGCGCCGGAAGTTGCGCGCCGACTTGCCTGAGTTGAGCACTTATTTCCAAGCGGGCGGACTCGTTGACGCGGTTGTGAATCAGGGCTTGCCGGCGCCCTTCGATATTCAGGTGAGTGACAACAACCCTCACGAAGCGCACCAGATCGCCGAAGAGATCGCGGTGAAACTGAGAGGCTCGCGCGGCGTGAATGACATTCTCATACCGCAGGATCTCGACTACCCGGGACTTGAACTCAACATCAATCGCGAACAGGCGGGCCAACTTGGACTGACGCCAAAAAATGTGG
Source organism: Acidobacteriota bacterium (assembly GCA_019239815.1). The sequence continues at coordinate 4,308 of JAFAZL010000816.1, read as the reverse complement.
TCGATAACGTGATCACCGCGCTGACCTCGAACGGCGTGATTGCGCCGAGTTATTGGATCGATCCGCGCAGCGGCAACAACTACATGCTGACCGTGCAATATTCGAATCAACAGATTGGCGCGATGACGATGTCGAGTTTCCGAAACATCCCGCTGCGAGCTGCAAACGCGGCGTCATACACGCCATTGCAATCTGTCGCTGACATCAAGCCGATCGATACGCCGACCGAAGTCGATCACTACCAATTGCGGCGAACGATCGATGTCTATGTGATGCCAGTCAAAGAAGACCTAAGCGTTGTCGAAAAACAGGTCAACAACATCGTGAAGGGGCTTCGAACCGGCAAGAACGTCATTGTGACGGTGCATGGGGCCGTGGTCGGCATGAACGAATCATTCAAACGGTTCGCCATCGGTCTCGTACTCTCGGTCGCGCTCGTTTACCTAATTCTGATGGCGCAGTTCCGGTCGTTCATCGATCCCTTCATTATCTTGACGGCGATTCCGCCAGGCCTCGCCGGAGTGGTGTTGATTCTGTGGATGACGGGCTCGACGCTCAACATCATGTCGCTGATGGGCGTGATCATGATGACGGGCATCGTTGTCTCGAACAGCATCTTGATCGTCGAATTCTCGGGCATCCTGCATAAACGCGGCATGGGTTTGCAGGAAGCGGTTATCGAGGCATGCAAAGTGCGATTGCGTCCAATTCTGATGACCTCGCTGGCGACACTGCTTGGCTTGATTCCGCTGGCTCTCGGACTGGAAGCGGGAAGCGAACAGTACGCGCCGCTTGCACGCGCCATCATCGGCGGCTTGGCGGTGTCAGTCGTGCTGACGGTGTATCTGGTGCCGGCGGTCTACCTGATCATCCACGGGCGAAAGAAAGCGGAAGGCGCTGTGGAGGTGGCATCGTGAAGCGCGCTCTTGTAATTGGAGTTTTGTTCGCGTTCGCGTGCGGGCAGTCCGACGCGCAGGAGCCGACCGCGGGCTCCCTAGCCACCCATCAGAATGCTGGCAACGCGCAGCAACAACCAGCCGCTCCGCCATCGACTGCGTCAGAACCCGCCAATGGCGTCGCCGGGCCGCCACGCAAGCTCTCACTGAAAGAGGCTGAAGCGCTTGCGCTTCGCAACAACCCACAGATCACGATCGGCAAATTGATGGCGCTTCAAGCCCGCGAATACGTTCGCGAGGCGAGATCGGCGCTGCTTCCCACGGCGTACCTGAGTTTGACAGCGGTCGATTCCGATCCTGGTGGGCGCATCACGGCTGGCGGCCTGACGAATCCGACCGTTTTCCCACGCGCCGCTGCAGGCGCAACCGTCTCGCAGCTCGTCACCGACTTTGGCCGTACCACGAACTTGCTGTCGAGTTCGAAGTTGCAGGCCAAGGCCGAGGATCAGAACGCCGCCGCCACAGCGGCCGATATTACTCTGGCAGTCGATCAGGCTTTCTACAATGCGCTCGAGACGTTGGACCTCGTTACCGTGGCGGAACAGACGGTGCGCGCGCGCCAAACCCTTGTGGACAAGATTCAGGCGCTGACCAACGCGAAACTGAAGTCAGACCTCGATCTGAGCTTCGCGAATGTCGACGTCGCGCGAGCGAAGCTCCTGTTGCTCGAGTCGCAGAATAATTTTCAAGCCGCATTGGCTGAACTATCCGCGATTCTTGGCTATCAAGACGAACAGAATTTCGATTTGCAACGCCCGGACGAAACTGTGCAGCCGCCGGCACCCGAAGTCGAGCCGCTGATCATGCAGGCGTTGCAACAGAGGCCCGAATTGCAGTCGCTGCAATTTCAGATTGAGTCGGCGCAGAAAAATGACGCGGCCGAGCGCGATTTGTGGCGGCCGAGTGTAAACGCGCTGGGAACCGTCGGTCTCGCACCTGTCCGCGATCCCAATATTTCAAGCTGGTATGGCGCGGTCGGAGTCAACGTGAACATTCCAGTGTTTAATGGATTCTTGTATAGCGCGAGAGCGAAAGCTGCGGATTTGCAGACGGAGGTCGCGAAACAGAAACTAGCTGACTCACGGAACAACGTCGCACGCGATGTTCGAACAAGTTGGCAGCAGACGAATCAGGCGTACGAACGGCTGTCGGTCACGCGACAACTCAGCGAGCAGGCCAACCTCGCACTCAATCTGGCGCAGGCCCGCTACAACCTCGGCCTCGGCTCAATCGTAGAATTCACACAAGCGGAACTGGGCAAGACCGAAGCGGACATAGCGAACACCGACGCGCAGTATCGTTACCTCTTGACGCAAATCGTGCTCGCCTATACCATCGCGGCTCCGAAATGAGCCTCGGTTTCGGATTGTCTACAATTCGTAAATACTTGAGGGGCTGAATTTCTCTCTTTGACGGTCATGACGGTTGATGTCCTGGCTTGGGAAGAGACTTCGAAGTGACGTTTAGGCCCTCGATTTGGCTTCTGTCGGCGGTCACCTCAGTTCTATAACTACAACATAGTCAACCACATACAGAGTCCGTAGCTTGTGTGTTACAGGATATTCACATTAGGTTGACGCAACCGTAAGACACGCCTTATACCTTCTCGCGCTGGGGTGAACTTACCAGCTTTCCTGTATTCGTTCGTCCGAATTTCGAAATTTTGATGAGCAAAAGAGAGAGGCAATGAGAAAACTTGCAGCACTCGTTTTATCGCTGTTTCTGACCTCCGGAGTGGCGTTCGCCGATTCACCAAAAGACGCCGATGCGCCGGCGTCGAAGTCGTCGGAGCCTGCCAAGTCCAAGGCCGCAGCCAAGAAAGCCGCCAAGACGGATGCGGAGATTGCCGCTGAACTTGAAGAACTCAAGCAGGCCATGCAGGCGCAGCAGGAACAGCTCGAACTGTTGAAGGAAGAGCTGAGCAAGCGCGACAAGCAGATCGACGAGGCTCGCGAAGCAGCGGCCGCGGCGAATGCGCGCGCCGTCGAAGCGTCGGCGAAGGCCGGCGAGGCGGAAAACACGTCGGCGGAAGTGAAGTCGAACGAGGCGACGTTGAGCTCGAGCGTTGCTGATCTGAAGACGAGCAACGCAGCGCTCACCTCGACGGTGAACACCGTTGCAGCGACGACATCGAACGCAGGTGGCGGCCAAGGCGGTTCGGAAGAAGGACCGGCCTCGATCAAGTTCAAGGGCATCACGTTGACCCCCGGCGGATTCGTGGCGGCAGAAACCGTGACGCGCCAGCGCGCCGTGAGCTCGGACATCAACACGCCGTTCAACAGCGTCCCATATCCGGGCAACGCGCTCTCGCAAGTGGGTGAGAGCAACTTCACCGCCCGCCAGAGCCGTTTGAGCTTGCTGGCGGAAGGTAAGTATGCGGGCACGAAACTGACCGGGTACTACGAAGCGGATTGGTTGGGCACCGGCGTCACATCGAACAACCGCCAGAGCAACAGCTACGTTCTGCGTCAGCGCCAAATTTGGGGCCAGGCGAAGCTCGACAGCGGGTGGAGCTTCACCGGCGGCCAGCAGTGGTCGTTGGCGACAGAAGATCGCAAGGGCATCGACAACCGCCAGGAAGCGATTCCTCTGACGGTTGATTCGCAATATACGGTGGGCTTCACTTGGGCGCGTCAGTATGGCTTCCGCGTCGTCAAGAATTTCGGCGACAAGTTCGCACTTGCGGTCGCGCTCGAAGGGCCGCAGGCAACAATCGGTGGCCGCGGCTTCTCGAACGTGACGACGATCAACAACGGCGCAGCGCCTTCGGTGATCCAACCGACTGGTAGCACAACAAGCGTCACCGGAAACACTTTCCTGGATGCGATCGGATCCGGCGGCGGCCTGTTTAACTTCGCCGATGCGACCGGCTATTCGATCAACAAATCTCCGGACATCATCATCAAGGCGGCACTCGATCCGGGCTTCGGACACTATGAACTGTTCGGCATCATCAGCGTCTTCCGCAATCGCATCTATCCTTGCGGCGTGGTTGGCACGAACGCGAAGGACACGGCTCCCCCGGCAACCCCAACGTCGATTACTTGCGGCTCCGCGACCCCGACGACGGTGAGCGCGTTTGGCGCGACCAACGACACCCGTACTGGCGGCGGTTTTGGCGCAAGCGCGCGCTGGACAGCAGCTCAGAAGAAAGTGGAACTCGGCATCAAGGGCGTTGCGGGCGACGGCATCGGCCGTTACGGCTCGGCGCAGCTTGCTGACTTGACCCTCCGTCCCGACGGCACCGAAGCCCTGATCCGCACGGTCCATGGCTTGGGCGCTCTGGAACTGCACCCGACTCCGAAACTCGACCTCTATGACTACTACGGCGCGGAGTATGCGTTCCGTGCGG
>JAFAZL010000296.1 GCA_019239815.1 Acidobacteriota bacterium | reverse complement strand
GGGCCGCCCAGAAGTTTGTCGCCGCTGAACATTACGACGTGCGCGCCGGCTTCGATGCTGTGGCGGACGAGCGGCTCAGTGATGCCGTGGGCGGACAGATCGACGAGGCAGCCGGAGCCGAGATCTTCGACGAGCGGGAGATTTTTTCGCGCGGCTAATGCGGCAAGATCCTGCAACGACGGCTTGTCGGTGAATCCGGTGATCTGAAAATTCGAAGGGTGGACGCGGAGGAGCACGCGCGCTTTTTCGGTGATGGCATTTTCGTAGTCTGCGAGGCGCGTGCGGTTGGTGGTGCCGACTTCGCGAAGGGTAGCGCCGCTTTGCGCCATGATTTCAGGGATGCGGAACCCGTCGCCGATTTCGATGAGTTCGCCGCGAGACACGAGAACTTCGCCATCGTGAGCGAGCGCGGCGAGGACGAGCAGCACGGCGGCGGCGCAATTGTTGACGACGATGGCGGCTTCGGCGCCGGTGAGGCGCTCGAGGAGATGCGCGGTGTGGACGTCGCGTTTGCCGCGGGCGCCGACTTCGAGATCGTACTCGAGATTCGAATATTGCGTGGCGGTGCGGCGGAACTCTTCGACGGCGGCTTCGGTGAGCGGGGCACGGCCGAGATTGGTATGGAGGATGACGCCGGTGGCGTTGATAACGGGCTGGAGTGATTGGGTGAGGATTTGTTCGACGGCGTTGGCGATTTCGTTTTGGAGAGCGGCGGGATCGAGCGGAAGGATGATGGTGCGCCGGCCATGAGCGGCGGCGCCCTCTTCGGAAGCAGCGGCTTCGGCGGCAAGGCGGGCGCGAAGATCGGCGAGCGCGGCGCGGGTGATTTCGAGGAGCAGGTTGCGGTCGATGCGTATGGCGAGCGCGGCGAGACGGGGTTGGCGGAGGAGTTCGTCGACCGAGGGGATTTGGCGGAGTAGGTCGGACTTAGGCGTGGAGGCCACGGGAGTATTTCAGCATAGAACGGCACACTTTGGGATGTCGGCAGTGTTTTGGGCTGGCCGTTGGTACAGGTTGGTGCGGCGGAGGGACGGTGCTGAGAAGGGTGAAATGCGGCGCGCGTACCGTTGACGCTTACTGGGGCGGTTTCTACGATGAATGGAGAGGAACCGGTCCAGCTTTTATGCCCCCGACGATTGACGAAGAACTGAGTGGAATGGAACGCGACATCCGCCAGCTGAAGATTGAGTACGATCAATTCTTCGGCGGCGGGCGGAAGCGTCCGCCGACGGAAATCGAGTGGCGCATCGAGCAGGTGATCAAGCGTCACGGCGAGCGCGCGGGCGAATTGAAGCTCGGGCAACGGTTCCGGCTGAATAACCTCACGCAGACTTACGCCAAATATAAAGACATTTTTCGCAAGAAGACGGCGCTGAAGGAAGAAGGCCGCTCGCACAAGCATTACGGCGCCGCGGCAAAGATGATCGAGGCGGAGCGCGCGAAGGCGCATCCGGAGCCGCCGCCGTCGTCGCCGTCGCGCGAAGAGGCGCCGGTGTCGAAGCGGGCGGTTGCTTCGGCGGCGTCGAACGGGTCGCATGCGTTTCGCGTGGTGTGCAGCGATCCGGAGCACGAGACCGAGAACGTCGATCGGCTGTTCAACGCGTTTGTCAGCGCGAAGCAGCAGGCCGGCGAAGAAACCAGCAAGCTCTCACAGGCGGGATTCAAGGAATTTGTGCGCAAGAAGACGAAGGACTTGCAGGAGAAGCAGCATTGCCGCGACGTCGAGTACGTCGTCGAGACCGTGTCAGGCCAGGTGAAATTGAAGGCACTGGTGAAGTCGTAAGACCTACAAGTGAAGGAATCCTATCGCCCATGCGAGTGCGAAAAGCGGCACGACGCCAGCGGCTACTAAGAACCGGAATCTAAGATTAAGAGCCCCTTCCGGGTATAGTCGCCTGTATTCCTTCATCAGCCTTCGAGTCTTGGGCCAGTACCACCAAAGAGGATCGAATTGCTGATCTTGTGGCAATCGCTGATTAACTGCATCCACTATTTGGTGGAACACAACAATTGAAGAGACTGCCGCAGTAAAAAAAAGAGGAATCGCTACAATCGCGACGGCAATTCTCGCATGCGACATTCTGATCCTTCTCGGCGTGGCGCGACTTCGCCAGCCGCGGCGTTCAGCCCGCGCGCTTTGCGCGAATCGTTCGCCGGATCACTCGAAAGAGAAGCCACACCCCTGCTATCGCAATCGAAAGCCAAAACAGAGCGACGCTGAGCGGTACGACGACGAAGTGATCGTCGATATGAACGTCGAGACCGACGGCGTGGAAGAGCAAATACGCGCCAGCGATGACTGCCGCTAAAACAACCAGTCCGATATAGTTCTTCAATGGAGATTTGCTCCCGCGCCGGCAACTCTTCATACACCCAACTGCGCTGAAAATCGATTTCAAACTTTTTCCTCAGACGAATTTTGCACCCGCGTTTCTATTTGTGTGCCGGGCGCTTAAACTGAACTGCTTTCCAAGTGGAGGAAAACGGCATGGCAGTAGAGCGCGCGCTGATCAGCGTGTTTGACAAGACGGGCATCGTGGAGTTTGCGAAACGGCTCGCGGCGTTGAAAATCGAAATTTTGTCGACGGGTGGGACATCGAAGCTGCTGCGCGAAGCGAACGTCGCAGTGAAGGATGTCTCGGACTTCACCGGCTGGCCCGAAATGCTGGGTGGGCGCGTGAAGACGCTGCACCCCAAGGTGCACGGTGGGCTGCTGTATCGCCGAAAGCACAAAGACGATCAGGCGCAGGCGAAAGAGCACGGGATTTCGCCGATCGATCTCGTTGTGGTGAATCTGTATCCGTTCGAAGCGACCGCGGCGAAGAGCGGACTGACCGCGGAAGAATTGATCGAGAACATCGACATCGGCGGGCCGACGATGCTGCGGTCGGCTGCGAAAAATTTCGAGAGCGTCACTGTAATCACCGATCCAGCCGACTACGCGCGAGTCGCGACGGAATTGGAAGCGGCGAAGGAAACTTCGCTGGCGACACGCGTCGACCTGGCGCGCAAAGTTTTCGCGACGACTTCGCGCTACGACGGAATGATCACCACAGAGTTGGAGCGGTTATCGGCGGCAACGGGACACGTCGAGTTAGGCGATCGAACGTTGCTCCCCGAGCGCGTCCATATTTCGTTGCGGCGGCAGCAGGAATTGCGCTACGGAGAAAATCCCCACCAAGCAGCGGCCCTCTATGTCCCAGCAGGACGCGAGGTGTCAGGTCTCGCTGCCGCGAAACAACTGCAAGGCAAGGAACTCTCCTACAACAATTTTGTCGATCTCGAAGCCGCTCGCAGTATCGCTGCCGAATTCAAGCGCCCGGCTGCGGTGATCATCAAGCACAACAATCCGTGCGGAACGGCGGAACAAGAGACGCTCCGCGACGCTTATCTGAAAGCGTACGCGTCCGATCCAGTCTCCGCATTTGGCGGTGTGCTGGCGTTCAACAAAGTCGTTGACGCCGCGACCGCGGAAGAAGTAGCGAAATTGTTCGTCGAATGCATCGTCGCGCCCGGCTTCGAAGACGCCGCGAAATCAATCTTCGCCGCAAAGAAAAATTTGCGCCTGCTGGAATTGCCACCGGGCGGGCTCGAGCCAGAGAAAGAACTGCAACTCAAGCGAATTCTCGGCGGAATGCTGGTACAGCAGCCCGATCTCGGCGAGCTCAAAGATTCCGAGTTGCGCACCGTGACCAAGCGGATGCCCACTGCCGAAGAAATGGCAACGATGCGCTTCGCCTGGAAAGTTTCGAAGCACGTCAAATCAAACGCGATCGTTTTCGCCAAAGACAGCGCCACGCTCGGAGTCGGCGCAGGTCAGATGAGTCGCGTCGATTCCGTGAAGATCGCCGTGATGAAAGCGCAGTCGCCGCTTACCGGTAGTGTCGTCGCTTCAGACGCCTTCTTCCCATTCCCCGACGGCGTCGAAGAAGCCGCGAAAGCCGGCGCAACCGCTGTCATTCAGCCGGGAGGCTCGATGCGTGACAATGA
>JAFAZL010000263.1 GCA_019239815.1 Acidobacteriota bacterium | reverse complement strand
TTGGGATAAATCTGGCGAAGGTCCCCTTCCGCGGCTTTGGTTTGATCCAGATGCTCGTCCAGATACCAGTGCAGTTGTTCATGCACATATGCGGAGAGCAACTCATCGTCATGCTTCAGGTGCCGCGTATGCAGTGTCAATACAGGGTGGCTGTGCGGTATGGAATGCTCGTCAATGACCACGGCGCGTGTAAATGTGTACTTGCGAAGATCATAGGTACCGAGTAGTCGCTCAAGCTGGGCCTTCGTTTGCCGCTCTTGCTCGCTATTGTTCTTGAGTTCGATCGAAATAGCAGCGCCAGAGTTTGTCGTTTGACTGTATGACTGCGCACCCCCCGCAACGGCGATGGTGGCCAGGATGAACGCTTTTGCGATGTAGGCTGGAAAACTCACTGCTTTTTGACGCTCTGTGTTCGCACACTCCGCGTTATGAGATGAAGTGCGTTTCATGGCGCGAGTATACAGAAGAAGTTTCTCGCCGCGTGAGCAAATCACGACGTATGAGGAACAAATACGAAGATGCCTTGCCGAAGCTAGTGGTTCTCGACCATCGAGTGCGTGCGCGATTTTCATGCTTTGCGGCCCGGGGCGAGGATCCGGGATATACGAAAGGAAGAGATCGAGGAGCGGCGGGTGGAAGGCAAAACGTGGAGCGAATATAGGCTTAGGCCAGCGAGGAAGATTGAATTGCCGCCGGCGTTTGAGCCAAAGCCGAACGCAGCCCAATCGTTGTTCTGATATCGACTTCTCAGGCTTCTGACCTATTGCCAACAGCACTCGAAAAAATAAACCTGTCGGTAGGTCACCACTTCACTTGACTCAGTCATAGGGGCGGCCGGGCATCCTGGGATTCTTCTCGCCCGGCTCTCCTATGGCGTTTCAACACATATTCATCTCTGTGGGTGCCGGCGTCGCCGTCCGCATCGAAGTCGGATGGCTCAGAGCGGCGCCGGCTTTCCGCCGCAAAGTTTGATAGCGTGAACAAGTGTCTTGCCGAAAGCCTCGGCGGATTCGCTTGAATCGAACTGTAAATAGTCCCCTGACTGATCTTCTGTCACTGTCTCATCGTCGCCCAAGACCCGGGTCACTTTGATCTTCAATGCTGAATCTGTCCGCTCGAAATTGATGCGAAAGAAATTATCGCCCTCGTAATGGATTGCTTGAAAATGAACTTGTGTCGGGTCGAGATCACTTAGACTGATAAACAGGCTTGTGTGCTTGATGCTGTGTGCTGTCTTGTCCGCGCAGATAAAATCATGCGTCACCTGAACGTCGCATCCGCCCGCGCCGATCATCTTGTTTTCTTGCGTTACCACTCCGTGGCTGGTTGTGACCCCGTGCATTGTCGTGAAGTCCCGAATCCACTTGATTGTGTCTTCGAAATTCATTGGTTTTGTCTCACCTTCGAACATGCGGAACGCTCCGAACATTACGAGAGCTAGAAAGGTCACAGTCAGAATCTTCATGGCGACCTCTTGACCGATGACTTAAGTACGCTAAGCTTAACCTGAACCCATCACTTTGTGCTGTCCACACTCCGTCGGACCCCGCTCAGCAAGAAATCCCGGTCCCCGCTCTCTATCGCCCATGAAAATCCATGGCGACGCGCTCAGTCTCATGATCTGCCGCCCCTGCACATATGTCGCAGCGGGCCTATTGACGCGAAAGAGTAACCCTTAGTGCAGATTGAGGGAAAATCTGTATGTCCCCTCGCCGGTATCGAGCCCAAAAATGCTCTACGGAGTGGACGATGATCCTGAAGATTCTCGTAGTTGACGACTCTAAGATGACGCGCCGTGTTACGGCTGGCCTAATTGGTTCCAGATGGACCGTGTGCGGGGAAGCAAGCGACGGTCGGTCTGGAATCAGTGAATTTCGAAGGCTCAAGCCCGATTTGGTTTTAGTTGATTTAGCCATGCCCGATATCGACGGCATCGAAGTCAGTCGGCAGATGCATGCTATTGATCCAAGCGTCCCCCTAATTCTCTTTACGTTGATGGACGCCTGGGCACTACAGAGTGCGGCTCGGGCAGCAGGAATAAGCCGCATTGTTTCAAAGTCTGAGGGCTGGGAGTTAGTCAAAGCCATTGAAGAAGTCGCGGCTGAGCTTAAAGCACGCAGCAATAAGCTCAAACGATCAGCCAGCCGCCAACGGAGTACAAATCCAAAGCTAAGCGATGCTCGCTCGTCGCATTGATAGGAGATCCGATGGCCCGAATTTCCTGACGCTCGCACGCAAAACCGGAATCCAATTGAAGAGAGTTCCTGGGATCCAAATCGCTCGCTGCATAATCTTGCCGGGCAGGACATAAAAAGAATCCAACATCGACTCGATCGAATAGGATCGAAACTCCTCGCCAGGGAGCCGGCCAAGGAATGTGATTGAAGTCCATAAAACAATGGCGTATACCGGTTTTGGTCTGCATAGAAAAACGATATCTCACCATGCGACGGGCGGTGGAGGTCGGACCCTCCCCACCATCGCCCGTCTCAAATTAATTCGGAAGTTGTTTCTCCCACTTGCGACGCGCAACTTTCAACGCCAGCAGGGCGTTCGCTGCAACGAATATCTCTTTCTGTTCTTCATCGTTATCTTGAGTGCCGTATAACTCGTCCAATCGGGCGTCCATCGAACGTGACGTTTTCTCGATAAGAACATCCAGTTGCTTCGCATCCATCTCCTGCATCGTTGCTGCGTAGAGCGTTCGCCAGTCGCTCATTTCTTTCAAGGTTTTGTCGCATCGAGACACGCGACGATGGCCTGGTAAAATCGTTTCCATTCCGCAGCGGAACATTCGGGGGTCGCTTGGATGATCACGGCTTGCGATCCATTCGTATTGCTTATTCGGCGAACTTTTCGGTCGGGATCGATCCAGTAGCCTCTTGGGTCGATATATTCATTCGCGGATTTATCAAGCACGTTTTCTGGCATGGAAGCCTCGATCTTTGTCTTAAGTGCGCGGGGGGCCGACAAATACTCGCGCT
>JAFAZL010000922.1 GCA_019239815.1 Acidobacteriota bacterium | reverse complement strand
CAAATCGCCCTGGACCATGGGTCACTCCGAGCGCGTCACCGACTATGCAATTCGCGTTGCGACCGCGATGGGATTGCCCCCGAAGGATTTCGACATCCTGCGTCGCGGTGGCTTGCTTCACGACATCGGGAAGATTGGCATCCCCGTGGCCATCCTCGATAAGAAGGGCCGCCTCACCGACGAAGAAATGCGCATCATGCGCGAACACGTCAACATCGGCGCACGAATCTTGGAGCCTATTCCCGGTCTGGCCGAGTCGATGCCTATCGTCCTGCAACACCACGAATGGATAAATGGCGGAGGCTATCCGAACGGTCTCTCCGGCGATCAGGTGACTCAGCATGCGCGTATCTTCGCGGTAGCCGATTGCTTCGATGCTCTCGTTTCAGATCGCCCCTACCGCGCCGGGCTATCGATCCAACGCGCATTCGAAATCATTCGCTCCGGCGCGGGTACCCAGTTCGACCCTGAAGTCGTTGACGTTCTTGGAAACATCGTTCACTCCTTCCCATCTCAGGGCAAAGTTCTCCCCAATACGTCGGAACTTGTGAACGCGATCGGTCAGTTGGAGGTTTTATGAGCGCTCAATCGAATAACAAACTAAAAGCACTATGGATTGTGCTCGGCGGCCTGCTATTAGTCTTTGGCATCCGTCACTACTCGCCCCGGCACTCGGATGTCCCCGACGGTCTAATCGGCGAATGGCACTGCGCTGACCCTGCGTATGAAGGCAGGTCTTTGGAAATCGAGCCAATAACCATTAACTTCGGGACGGGCGCGGGAAGCGTCGTCACCGGATTCATCAAGAACGTTTCATCTTCCAAAGACGGCAACGGGACCCTCTACACCTTCGTCTATACCGTAGACGACGCCGACAGCACTGTTTCGTTTTACTATCAGCCGGGGAAGCCCGATACAATCCGCTTCAAGAATCAGCGCAATATAGTCTGGACCAGAGACTGATCGCGATTTCACACGCTTCTCACTTCATATTTTCCAGCGCCCTCACAAACGCATCATTCCCCACATGCACCGACCCTCGAAACGGCTTATTGATGTCCGCAATCGCAAGCAAGGCCAACGCAATCATCAACGAAAAAAACACCATCTGCAATCCGTGTAAAAACCTGTTCTGCGAGCCAAACATGCACGACGAAACAATCGTCAGCACTCCGCCCACGATCAACACACACCACAACACAGCAGGCAGCGACAATTGGTTTTCCAGCAACCGCGTCCGCCGGCATGTCGTCATCGCGCTCAACTCCGTCATCGCATGATCCTGCGCCACTCCCACTGATCTCGACCCGTCCGTCACGGAGATCAGTGCATGCTGAATTTTTGAAGCCAGCCCCACACTCTCGACCGGTGTCCGTCCTTGTTCCATCTCCGGCCAATCGTTCTCGATAACTTTTTGCGCGTAGGTCCGCGTCAGATTCTGTACTTCGATCCGTGTGGCTTCCGGCAACCCATCAGCGAGCCGATAGACGTTCGTCAAACTATTCGCTTCCATTTCCACATTCTGAGTAGCGTTATCGAATTCCGTCCACACCGCATACAGCATGAATCCCAAGATCACCGCGTAAGTGGTTCCAAGGATCCCAAGCTGCCATCCCGTCACGTCGTTGTGCTGATGCCGTTTGTCCCAAGGCCAAACCTTGTCGATCACAACAAAAAGCAAAACCGACAACCCCACTACCGCCAGCACCATCAACGCATTCTCCGCCAAGCTCAGCATCCGCTCCCACCCTCCATTTCAGAACAAAATTGAGCGACTTGTCATTTCGAGCGAAACGGGGTACTCAGCGCTGTCGCGGGCCTTTTGCGCGATGAATCCGCTTTTTGATGCGACTGAACGCCTCTCCACGAGCAGCCACGTTCGCCCTCTCGAATTTCCATTTTCCCTTTTCCAATTTCCGCTACTTCACCGTCCAAATCGCCGCCTTCGCCGGAACGAAATCAATCTTCACCCCCGGCAAAAACCCCCTCATCCACTCCGCGCACCACGCCATCCCCGCCTGCTCCGATGGAATATGTCCAATGTCAATCAACGCCTTTTTCTTCCCTTCCGTCACCGCGTCCGCTACATATTCAAACGTCTCCCACTCCCTCGACTCCCCCGCCAGTAAAACCTCCACATCATCCCGCTCGAGCGCCTTCGTCTCCCTTGTAAATCCCGTATACCCTGGATTCAACCCAATCTTCGTTACCTTCATCTTCGGATCGCCCAACACCCGCACCGCTGGCGCACCCAATCGCTTCGCCACATACGCCGCTAACTCCGCCAGCGTCACCTCCGGAATCACCAACACTCCCTGATCATCCTTATTCCAATACTTCTCCCAACCCAGCTTCTTCACCGTCCCTTCCTGAATCCCATCCGGCTTCCGCATATGCCAGTGATCGTGAAATTTCCAGATCACCAGGTGATTCTTCTCAATGAATTCCCTCTTCGCCGTCCACACCGCATCCGACGCATCCATCCCCTCCGGCTGCTCCAACATGTGATTGAAAAAAATCGGCTCATGCGTAATCACCATGTTGTCGCCGTTCGCCACCGCCCTCTGCAACACATCCAGCGTCGCCATCATCGTCACCGCCACCCCCGTCACCACCGTATTGGGATCGCCAGTCTTAAACGTATCCACCGTCTTCTCCCGCCACTCCACCCCCACGTGCCCCTTAATCGCATCCACCACCTCCTCCGCCGTCACCTGTTTCCCAACTACCTGTGACGAGGAGGTCTTTGTGGCCTCTTGCGCCGAGGCCAGCCCACATAGCATTGCTATTCCGATCGCAAGCATGACAGTTCGTTGCATTGTCAGGTCTCCTTAGGTGCGCGGTGATGCTTGCCGCTTCTGTTGGAGTGCCAAGGGCTCCGTACTCTATCACTGGACGGAATGTGAGGACCGTATGACGCGGTTTTCGAGACCGGTTGTGAGCCGTTTTCGCCTGGGTTTCGCTTTTCGGGGGCATACCCCCCATGTTTTTAAAGGAGTGAAAAAGTCGCGTGTAATCAACAGGCTACGGGACAGGCAAAATAAAGAGTGTGCAACAAGTTGAAATGATTGGGGATACGGGAGTGCGTAACGCGAGGATCGTTCGAATTTGGGATCTAGTTTCATTTATAACCTTAGCACAAGATTACCTGTTTGTCAATACGGTTGTGACTGAAACGGGTGAAATCTTGCCGTCACGAGACGGAAATTTCTCTTGCACTCCGCTCGTATTACCATCGAAGTGCCGACCTCAGGCCAACCCACAACCGTGACCGAAACCACGCCACCCCTCATCCAAGCCCAAAACGTCTCCCGCCACTACCACCTCGGCGACTCCACCATCCCCGCCGTCAACGACATCTCCCTCGAAATCCGCCAAGGCGAATTCGTCGCACTCCTCGGCAGTTCCGGCTCCGGCAAGTCCACCCTTCTCAATCTCTTGGCTGGGCTCGACCGCCCCACCTCCGGCGCTATCCACGTCCGCGGACGCAACCTCGCCGCCATCGATCCCGTCGAACTCGCCCGCTACCGCCGCGATACCGTCGGCATGGTCTTCCAATCCTTCAATCTCCTCCCGCGCATGACCCTCGCGGAAAACGTCGAGCTTCCGCTCCGCCTCGCCGAAGTCGACCGCGCCGAGCGCACCTCTCGCGTCCAATCCGCACTCGAGCATGTCCGTCTCGCCGCGCGCAGCCGCCACCGCCCGCCCGAACTTTCCGGCGGCGAACAACAACGCGGCGCCATTGCCCGCGCGCTCGTCAATCGCCCCTCGATCCTTTTCGCAGACGAGCCCACCGGCAACCTCGACAGCGTCAATGGCGAGCAAATCCTCCTGCTCCTTCGCGAAATTCAATCGAGCCTCGGCATGACCATCATCATGGTCACGCACGAGCGCCCACTCGCCGAACAGTTCGCGTCGCGCATCGTCACGCTCGGCGACGGCAAACTCAAATCAGACACACCCAACGCCGCCGGTGCCCTGCAATCCGCGATCGATGAGGTGCAAGAATGAAAACCCGCGACCTCACCGAACTTGCCTTTCGCAACCTGCGCGAAGCCATCCTCCGCAATTCGCTCACAACGCTCGGCGTCGCGGTCGGCGTCGCGTCGCTGGTCGCCATGCTCTCACTCGGCGTCGGCCTGCAAACCCTCGCCTCGCAAAAGCTCAACAGCTCCGGCCTCTTCGATGCCGTCTTCGTCACTTCAAAACGCGGCATGCGCGGACCGGGAGGCGATGGCGATGGCCCGCGCCGCAACGAGGAAAAGGCGAACGCATCCGAGCCTGCGAAACCTCTCGACGAAACGGCGCGCCAGGAATTTGAAAGACTACCTAACGTTACCGAAGCCTACCCGCAAGTCCGCTTTCTCACCGAGATCCGTTTCAACGGCAAGAGTTTTTCCACCAACGTTCTGGGCATGCCCGACTCGTCGCGCAAAACCGGTTCCTTCGATAACATCACGGGCAAGTTTTTTTCATCCCCTGGTGCCGATGAAGCCATTCTCCAATCTCAATTCGCAAGAGATCTGAATCCGCAAACCGCGCAGCTCGTCGGACAGGAAATCACGCTACGTTACGCGCAGCGTCATGAGAATCCACCGCCCGACCCGAACAAAGCAAAAGACATCGACGACGAACTCGACGACATGCTGTCTGGCGCTGGCAGCGGCGGTATCTCGATCGTTTCCCATGACAAAAAACTCCGGATCGTCGGCATCATCGACACAGATCCTTCCATCGGTGTTGGTGGGTTCGGAGGTGGCCGCGTCTTCATCCCATTGCGCACGGCGCAGGAAATGCGCCCCGCACAAGGCGGCGACGTCGGCGAATTCGTTCGAGCCGGCGGCTCGGCAAAACCCACCTACATGGCGCTCACCGTTCGCGTGAAAAACCCGAAGAACGTCACGGAAGTCGAGGACGCCATCAAGAAAGTGGGCTTCAACACGTTCTCGCTGCAAGACGCAACGCGTAGCCTGCGTCTCGTCTTCACCGTCTTCGATTTGTTCTTGGGACTCTTCGGTAGCCTCGCGCTCACGGTCGCGTCACTCGGCATCATTAACACGCTCGTGATGGCTATCCTCGAACGCCGCCGCGAAATCGGCGTGCTCAAAGCCCTTGGCGCGACCGATCGCGACGTCCGCAGCTTGTTTTTCGCAGAAGCGGGAGCAATGGGCCTGCTCGGTGGAATCTGCGGCGTCGCCATCGGGTGGCTCATCGGCCAAGCGCTGACCTGGGGTACCACAATTTATCTGAAGCGTCAGGATCTACCCGGCGTGAAAATATCCTACGTGCCGTGGTGGCTCGCAGCCGGTGCGATCGCCTTCGCTGTCATCGTCAGCCTCGTCGCCGGTCTCTACCCCGCCGGCCGCGCAGCAAAACTCAATCCCGTCGAAGCCCTGCGCTATGAATAAGCCTCATCAAACGGCAAGCCAACATAATTCTCCGCCAACGACATACTCGCCGCGCGCGAACTCGTCACGTAATCCAAATCCGCCAAATGCAATTGATGGGCGAACGCGTCCTCATTCGGAAACCGGTGCAGCATCGACGTCATCCACCACGAAAATCTCTGCACCTTCCAGACGCGGCGCAAACAAACATCCGAATACCGCTCCAATCCCTCACTCGACCCACGCTTATAAAAATCCACCAGCGCCTTCGTCAACACGCGAACATCCGCCACAGCGAGATTCAATCCCTTCGCCCCCGTCGGCGGAACGATATGCGCCGCATCGCCCAACAAAAACAATTTTCCGTGCCGCATCGGTGCAGCGACAAAGCTCCGCATCGGCGTCACACCCTTTTGCAGAATCGGCCCGTCTTGCAACTCGAATCCATCCCGCGTCGCGAATCGCGTTCGTAATTCTGTCCAGATGCGATCGTCGGACCACTCGTCGATGTTTTCGTCGTGGTCGCATTGCAAATACAGCCGCGAAATTTCCGGCGACCGCATGCTCAGCAGCGCGAACCCGCGCTCGTGGTAGCAGTAGATCAATTCATCCGAAGCCGGAGGAACCTTCGCCAAAATCCCGAGCCAGCCAAACGGATATTCATGCTCGTAGATTTTCAAAGCAGACGCAGGTAGTGCCGGCCGGCAGATTCCGTGGAAGCCATCGCAACCCGCGATGAAGTCACACTCTAGCGTTTCACTCGCGCCAGCGCGCTGGAATTGAATCTTCGGTTTTGAGTTTGAGCCACTGGCATCGAAGTCGCGAACGCTGATCGCTTCCGCATCGAAGATGATTTGCCCGCCGGCTGCGACGCGCGCCGCAACGAGGTCCTTGATCACCTCGTGCTGCGCATAAATCGTGATCGATTTTCCGGTGAGCTCGGCGAAGTCGATGCGATGCCCTGCTCCGTTGAAACGTAGTTCGACTCCGTTATGGACGAGCCCTTCGCGCTGCAATCGCGCACCGACACCGGACTGCACCATTAACTCGACGGTGCCGTGCTCGAGCACGCCGGCTCGGATTCGACTTTCACAATATTCGCGCGACTTACTCTCAAGCACGACCGACTCGATGCCCTGCAGATGTAGCAGATGCGACAGCATCAAACCTGCCGGTCCGGCTCCGATGATTCCGACTTGAGTTCGCATTATGTAACTGAAATTTCTTGCCGCGAGTCGCAATGCATCGCAACAATCAGATCGATCGTGCGGACATGGGGCGCAGCGTGCTGCGCCCCTACATGATCGCGATCCGGCTCGATGTTACTATAGGCCGTCGCCGGGAAACGCGAATCGACAATGGAAAATGCTTACATCTGTGACGCAATTCGCACGCCGATCGGGCGCTATGGCGGCATGCTGTCGGCCGTACGCGCGGACGACCTCGCGGCAATTCCGATCGCCGCGCTCGTAGGCCGGAATCGCGGCGTCGATTGGAGTTCTCTCGACGACGTGATCTATGGTTGCGCGAATCAATCCGGCGAAGACAATCGCAACGTGGCGCGGATGGCGCTGCTTCTCGCCGGGCTTCCCGTCGAAGTTCCCGGCTCGACGACAAATCGGCTGTGCGGTTCGTCGATGGACGCGGTCGCGACCGCGGCGCGTGCCATCAAGACGGGCGAAATGGATCTGGTGATTGCCGGCGGCGTCGAAAGCATGTCGCGCGCGCCGTTCGTTGTCGGAAAAGCGGACGCGGCGTTTTCGCGCGCGCTTAAGCTCGAAGATACGACGATGGGCTGGCGCTTCATCAATGCGGCACTTCAGAAGAAGTACGGAACGGAAACGATGCCCGAGACTGGCGAGAACGTCGCCGAGGAATACAAAATCTCGCGCGAAGACCAGGACGCCTTCGCGCTGCGCAGCCATCAGCGCGCGAGCGCAGCGATCCGGGACGGGCGCATGGCGGAAGAGATTGTTGGCGTTCCGGTGCCGCAGAAAAAAGGCGATCCCGTCTGCGTCGAAAAAGACGAACATCCGCGTCCCGACACAACGCTCGAGGCGCTGGCAAGGCTGAAGCCTGTCGTGAAACCGACCGGCACAATCACCGCAGGAAACGCATCGGGTATCAACGACGGCGCGTGTGCGCTGCTGATCGCGTCGGAGTCCGCTGCGAAAACATATGGACTGAAGCCGCGCGCTCGCATCGTCGCCAGCGCAGTTGCCGGTGTGGCGCCTCGCGTCATGGGCATCGGGCCGGTCCCGGCCACGAAAAAAGTTTTGGCGAAAGCTGGGCTGAAGCTCGATCAGATGGATGTCGTCGAATTGAACGAGGCATTTGCGTCGCAAGCGCTCGCGGTATTGCGTCAGCTCGGAGTTAAAGATGACGCCGCGAATGTGAATCCGAACGGCGGCGCGATCGCGCTCGGCCATCCGCTCGGAGCAAGCGGCGCGCGACTCGTCACCACGGCGACATATCAATTGCTGCGCACCAATGGAAAATATGCACTCTGCACGATGTGCATCGGAGTCGGTCAAGGCATCGCCATCGTCATTGAGAGAGCCTGAGTGAAACTTCTAGACGGATTGTTTCGCAGCGAAGAAATTGAACGGTGGCTTTCGGAGCGGACATGCCTGCAGGGCATGCTGAGCTTCGAGTCGGCTCTGGCGAAGGCAGAATCGCACGCCGGACTTATTCCGCCCGCCGCAGTTGATGCGATTTCGCAACAATGCAAAGCGCCACTGTTCGATATCGACGCATTGTCTCGCGCTGCGAAGTCCTCCGGCAATATCGCGATTCCAGTCGTCAAGGCGCTGACCGCGCTCGTTGCAAAAAATAACGCGGAGGCCGCGCGCTATGTGCACTGGGGCGCGACCAGCCAGGACGTCATTGACACTGGGCTCGTTCTCCAACTTCGCGGCGCGTTGGCGCATGTTGCGGTCGACCTCGACCATCTTGCGAAGGGACTCGCCGAACTAGCGACCAAACATCGATCGACTGTCATGGTTGGACGCACGTGGATGCAGCAGGCTTTGCCGACCACATTCGGCGCAAAGGTCGCAGGGTGGCTGGACGCGATCGATCGTCATCGTGAGCGTCTGCATGAAACGCAGGCGCGATGTCTTGTGCTGCAGTTCGGTGGCGCTGTCGGAACGCTTGCGGCGCTGAATGAAAAGGCTGACGAAGTCGCAAAACATCTCGCCGAAGAACTGAAGCTGCCGGTGGCGGAAATTCCGTGGCATTCGCACCGTGATCGGGTCGCCGAGATTGCCACCACGCTTGGACTGCTCGTTGGCACGCTCGGAAAAATCGCAACGGACATTTCGTTGTTGTCGCAGACGGAGGTCGCAGAAGTGTTCGAACCGACTGAGCCGGGTCGCGGCGGGTCGTCGACGATGCCGCACAAACGGAATCCCGTCGCGTGCGCAGCAGTGATTTCCGGAGCGATTCGCGTACCTGGGCTTGTGAGCACGATGCTGGCAGCAATGCCGCAGGAACACGAACGCGGACTTGGCGGATGGCATGCGGAGTGGGAGACACTTCCTGACATCGTATCGCTCGCGGGCGGCGCGGTTCGCACGGTGGCAGAAATTGCTCCGCGATTGGATGTCGACGCCGAGCGAATGCTTCACAATCTCGAACTAACGCGCGGACTGATTTTTGCAGAGGCAGCGACGATGGCACTGGCGCAAGATCTCGGCAAGCATGCGGCTCATGAATTGGTGGAGGGAGCTTGCGATCGCGCTCGCCGGGAAAACCGGCACCTGCGTGAGATTTTGCGTGAGAACCAAGATGCGTTGCAGCACTTGCCGGCCGATGCGATCGACGCGATGTTCGACGCGAAGCGATACCTTGGACAGGCCGAGGAGTTTGTCGATCGCGTTGCTGCAGCGAGCAGGACAGCCGCGAGCGAGGCTCACGGTTGATATTGCGCAGACATGAGGCGCAGCGTGCTGCGCTCCTACACATGCGTGCCTGAGTTTGTACCGAGGAGTTGACGATCGCTATGGCGTTTGCCGAGTTGAGTGGATTGCGGATGCGGTATGAGTTTTCAGGGCTTGAGTCGGGGCCGGTGCTGGTTTTTTCGCATCCGCTCGGGACCGATCTGACGATGTGGGATGGACAGGCAGCGGATTTTGGAAAGACATTTCGTGTGTTGCGATACGACAAGCGGGGGCACGGCGGATCGTCTTCGCCTGCGGGGCCGTACACGATTGAACAGATGGGGCGCGATGCGGTTGCGCTGCTCGATTATTTGAAACTTGACAAGGTGAATTATTGCGGGCTCTCGATCGGCGGGCAGACCGGGATGTGGCTCGGGGCGAATGCGCCTGAAAGATTGAAGAAGCTCATCCTAAGCAACACGGCGGCGAAGATCGGGAACAATGATGGATGGAATGCGCGCATTGATGCGGTGACGAAGGGCGGCGTGAAGTCGGTGTCGAAAGTTGTGATCGATCGCTGGTTCACGCCGGGGTTTCAGGCGAAGGCGCCGGCAGAGATCGAGAAGATTCGCAACGTATTTGAGCGCAGCAATGACGCGGGTTATATCGCTAGCTGCGAAGCGGTGAAGGCATTCGATTTTCGCGAGAAGGTTGGCGGCGTGCGTGTGCCGACGCTCGTCATTGCAGGGACGCATGATCCGGCGACGACGCCGGTGGATACAAAGTTTGTGGCGGACCGGATTGCGGGATCAAAGTTTGTCGAGTTGAATGCGTCGCATTTATCGAACATCGAACAGCGGGAAAAATATTCGGCGTCGGTCGCTGAGTTTTTAGCGTAACGCAGAGCGTTGGAGATCCTGATGGACGAAAAGAAGCGGTACGAGCAGGGGTTGAAGGTTCGCCGGGAAGTGTTGGGCGATGCGCATGTCGATCGGTCGCTGGCGAATCGGGATTCGTTCAACGAAGAGTTTCAGGAACTCATCACGCGGTATGCGTGGGGTGAAGTCTGGTCGCGGCCGGGACTGGACCGGCCGACGCGCAGCATGGTCACGCTCGCCTTGATGGTGGCACTGAATCGCGGCGAGGAATTTCGGATGCATGTGCGCGCGGCGTTAAATAACGGAGTGACGAAGGAAGAGATCAAGGAAGTGTTGTTGCAGTGCGCGATTTATTGCGGGGTGCCGGCGGCCAACTCAGCATTTCATGCGGCGAAGGAAGTGTTGGGCGGATAGGACGCGGATACAAGCGAGGTCGTGATTACGCCGGGCGGAGCAAGCCCCGCCCCTACAAAAACCTAGTGGCCGCTTGGGGATGATGCGGCGGGCGCCGTTGACGGAGTTCCCGCCGGAGGCGTAGCGGGCGGCTGGGCTTCTTTTACGAGGATCGGCCAGCGGGGAAAGGCGAAGTTGCCGGCGTTGTCGTCGATGATGTTGACCTGGCAAGTGTAGAAGCCGGGCTTCAGCGATTGCAGCGGCAGGTCGATCTGGAAGATGACGGCTTTGCGGTCGGGGGCCGTGAGTTCGTTGGCGACGATTTGTTTCGATTCGTAGACTTTCGCGTTGCCCTGCAGAAACTCGATGTTCGTCAAAACGTGTACGGCGTCTTTCGATGGCTTCGGTTGCGGCGCCGCGGAGGCTCCTCCATTTGCGCTTGAGCCGGCATCAGTTCCGAGCAACGCATCGAGTGCGGTGCTGCTGCTGGGGGCGGCGACCGTTCCGCCTTTGCGTTGGCGAGCTGCGTCGTAGACCTCGTACTGCAGATACAAATGTTGATCCTGCGTGAAAACGTGCGTGATGTTCGGCACCAGTTCCTGCTGATTTTGCACCAGCGGATGCAGTCCTTTTTTCGTTGAAGCAGGATTCGCCGGCACGCGCTGATTCGCGAGGACGACGGAACTCATGCGCAGTGGCGCTTTGCGCAAATCGGGAATCGTGACGTCAGTCTCGAATGAACCCATGCGGCCCGACTGATTTTCGCGGACGACAAATTTCAAATGATATTCGCCCGGGGCCAAGACAAATCCCGTGTTGTACTGCACGTTTTTGCGGCGAACTTGCTGCGCACTGTCGAGCGCAAGTTTCACCGTGTCGCGCTGATGCCCGACCGGCAATTTGCCATTCGCCAAAACCTCGCCGATGACGTCGATCGTCGCGTTGTCTTTGTCTTTTGATTGCGTGAACGGAATCTGCGAGCCCGGAATCACAAGCGAGACACCGAGGTAGTAGTGCGAGTCGTCCTGGCGGAAATAGTGCGCGCCGGCATAGACCGCGACGTCGGTTTGTGGAAGCTGTGCGTCGAGTTCGTCTTCGAGTTGCTGTTCGCGATCGGTGCCATTGAGATGCTGGAAGTCGCGGCCGGCATAGTAGCCCGAGCGATATTCGAGTTTTACTTCTTTCACGTCGGAGCGATTGAGCGTGACCTTCAGATGGCGGAAGCGGCCATCTTTCGCTGGATTCGTACTGGTGAATCCGAGGACGTAGTACGCGGACGTGTCTTTCTGCACTTGCGCAAAGACGCCGCTGAAATCGTTCGAGTCGAAGAACGCTTTGCCGCCGGTGTCGTCGGCGAGCGTCGACAGCGTTTCCTGCGAGTTTGCGTTGCCATTGAGATCGTTGAAGATCGCGTTGCCGTTATAGGCGGACTGGCCGTGCAAGCTGGCGTTTTGCGCTTCCCCACCCGGAGGGAACGCCTGCAACCCGCGCACATCGAGCGGGTAAAGCGAAACGTTCGCTTTCACTGCGGCAGCCGTCGTGGCGCGGAGTGCGGATTGATTGTCCACGCCGGACTGCGTGATTCCGTTGCTGAAATAGATGATGGATTTTTTCTGCGACATTTTCCCGAGCGACTGCATGATCGACTGCAGCGCCAGCAATTTTCGATCGGCGGTGAAGGTGTTGTAGTCGGTGTCGTCGGGTGTGAACGAGCCACCCGTTTCGGCCTGCCCTTCTGATGAGCCCTCGGCGCCAGCGTCGTA
>JAFAZL010000906.1 GCA_019239815.1 Acidobacteriota bacterium | reverse complement strand
CGAGCTGACGCACGAGCAAGTGGAAGGGCGCGTCGTCACGATCAAGAAGACCCGAGAGAACAAGGTTCACGTCGGCGTCGAATTCGTGGATTTGGAAATCAACTTCTGGCACATGGTTTTTCCTGCTCCCGGCGCGAAACCGATGCGCCGCCATTTTCAGGAGCGGCAGCCTGTCGCAGTCCGCGGATAAACCGCGTTTCGATCCGACTCGACGAATTGCACGAAATTCTCGAGCGCATAGTTTCGCAGCACGCACACGCAGGCAATTCTGGATTGCGGCTTCGTACATCTCGCCCTCTAACTTTTTCCTGACCGCTCTTTATAAAATGAGTTGATTTGTAATCGAGCTAACTGAGGTCTCGCCGCTGTGCGAGTCACGCTTGTTAGCCGCAAGCGGCGGCGATTACGTATCCATGCGTTCGACCCACTGAGCGCGGAATGCGGGAGCCGCGAATGCATCGGCAAAGTACTGCGTTTCGCGCGCAACCTTGTCTCCCTTGAACTCCATGATGCTCACGGTGTAGGACGGCTTGCCGTCGTAGGTCAGGATGAACTCGGTGACCCAAAGGTCGCCACCGCCAACGATTCGCCGGATCGAAAATCGCTTTTTGCTGGGCTGGCTCGCGCGCTGGTTCTGTATGTTGCTTCGACCGCGAGTTCGCTCGCCGGATTGCGGGTATTCGAGCACGGCATCGTCGAGATAGATGTGGTGCTCCGTGACAAAGTCGTTGGCATCCGACGCCGCCCAATGCTCATCCAGCGCGGCGCGGACTTCTCGATCTCGGCTCGACTGTTCTAGCTGGGTTTTCGCGTCCATGTTTCGCCTTTCTCTGAATGAATCCGTGTTAACCGCCGTAGCATCCAGCTGAATTGGGCGAGCATATGACGGTCCTTGCTTATTCGACCTTTAGCAGGATTTTGCCCTTGGCCCGGCCTTCCTGGCTGGCGTCTTGGGCCTCGCGCGCGTGTTCCAACGAAAATACTTCGCCCATTCGTGGCTTCACATCGCCGCGTTCCACGAGGCCTGCGAGTTCCAGCAGATCCGCCGCGCTTCGCTTCATCGCTACGTTAACGCTGCGAATCCCCGCCCGCGCCGCCAGCTGAGCGTCTGCCGCGCCCAGCGTCGAAACGATCACGCCGCCCTTCTTCACAACAGCGTAAGAGCGCGCCGTTGTCTCGCCGCCAACTAGGTCCAGAACCGCATCGACTTGGCCCACGGACTCAAACCGCTCCTGCTTATAGTCGATTACCTGTATGTTTCCCAACGAACGCAAATACGTGATGTCTTCACCAGTAGCCGTCCCGATCACCTGGGCGCCCAAGGTCTTGGCGATCTGGGTTGCGAACGAGCCTACAGCACCCGCCGCGCCATGGATCAAAATGCGGGTTCCTGGTTTCGGCTGCACACAATCGCGGATGGCTTGCAAGGCCGTCAGTCCCGCAGTCGGCAGCGCCGCAGCCACCGCGAAATCGATTTTCTCCGGAATCGCCGCGATGTCTGCGATCGCCGCGGCGGTAAATTCGGCATAGGTCCCATCGCCGAATCCGAACACCCGCTCGCCAGTCCGGAAATGGCCCGAGGCGTCTTCGGCGTTCACGATTTCTCCCGCGAAATCGTGCCCTAGCGTCAGCGGAAACTTCGCGGGGAACATCGCCTTGAAGGCACCTTCCCGAATTTTCCAGTCTATCGGGTTTACGCCTGCGTAGCGCACCTTCGCGACTACGCGGTCGGGGCCGATCTGCGGCAGCGGTATCTCCTCGTATTTCAGTTGATCGGATCCGCCGTACTCTGTGATCCGAACTGCCTTTATCAGGCTCGGCAGAACCGCGTGTTTTGTTGTCGCCATGGTGACCTCTCGTTTTTGCTGGTATGAGACTCTCTGGGAAACTTGATCCTGCTGCTCCAAACTCAGAATTCGAGCGTTCGCTCTTTTCCGCTTACCGAGAGCTGGCTCGGGTTTTACCTATCCGTTGTTGTTTCGCGGATCGTCGTTTGGGCTGAGGTACTC
>JAFAZL010000742.1 GCA_019239815.1 Acidobacteriota bacterium | reverse complement strand
AGCAGCAGCAAGTGGCCATCCTGCATTTCGCACCACGAGCACGCGTAGCCGTCGCGCAACTCCACGAAATAAATCGGCCGGTCGAATTCTGTGCGCCAGCGGAACGGCTGAATCTTTCGCACGTGCGGATCGATTTGCACAAACGAGCCCGGGCGCAGCAACGGCGACAACGTGTTGTCCTGCAACCCGATATATCCGTAAAGGCTGTGCCGCAGATCCAAATGCTGGATCAGTGCGATCGGCACTTCGCCCCAGACTTCCACCATGCGCGAAATCAAATTCGTATTGTCCACGTCGAACGAGCGATCGAATCGCACCGGGAACGAAACCGTCTTGTCGGTATCGTAGACTTCGAGTTGTGTGAGATGCGTTTTCGGAAGCGGCGCAGAAAGTTGATGCTTGGTGAGGTGCTGCAGATCGACGCCGTAGAGCAAAAGGATGTCGCTGAACTTGATGCGGTAAATTGAGCTCAAACTGTAGAGCTTGAAAATGCTCGGCACGGAATCCGAGTTTTCGATTTGGGTTAGCCACGCATTGGAGATGTGAAATTCAGAATTATCTTCGGCCTGCGCGATGCGCTGGCTGAACTCAGCTACATCACGTGTAGTGATTCCTAAACGGTTGCGGATTTCCTTCAGTTGCTCACTTGGAGGAAGGGCTAAGGCCATGCGGCATTCTACATCAAGCTCCCAAGAAAGTTGTAATTTCGGCCAGCCTGTAATATGAGTTCGCGGGTACCTGAGCAGCATAGCTAAAACACGCTATGGACAAGGAGCTTAGCGTTTAGCAATGCGTCCTATGCGCATGCGCGTTCTACGCCGTTTCGAGGAGAAATGACGTGGGGCGCGCCGCTCTCAACATCACCCATTATCGCCCATGGTTGAGTCCGAACCGGCACTTCGTCTTGGTGTTCTGCTACACTCCTGTCCGCCAAATTTCAGAGGAGCGTCGGTTCTTATGCCGCAGGCCGGAAAGAAAATCTTCTCCATCTCTCTCGTCACCGTACTTTCGATTGCCGCCGCAATCGTCGGCGCACGAGCACAATCGCCCGCCGCTCCTGCGCAGTCTTCCAGTCCAAATTCGGCCCCGCTGGCCGAGCAACAATATAAGAACATCAAGGTCCTGAAGGGCATTCCGGCGGACCAGGTGATTCCGGCCATGGAATTCATTGCGGCGTCGCTTGGCGTCGAGTGCGAATTCTGCCACGTGCGCAAAGAGCATGGCTTGGCATTCGAGAAGGACGAAAAGAAGCCGAAAGAGATCGCGCGGAAAATGATCGAGATGGCGAACGCGATCAACAAAAACAACTTTGACGGCAAAAGGGAAGTCACCTGCTACTCCTGCCACCGGGGTGCCGCGCATCCCGTCGGGATTCCGCTGGTTGCCGTCGAAGGCGAGAAGCCGCCGATGCCGGAGCATGAGAACCAGCCGAATACGACGTGGCCTTCCGGCGATGATCTCTTTGCGAAGTATCTGACCGCGGCGGGCGGCGCCGACGCGATCAACAAAATTACCAGCCGCGTCGAGAAGGGAACGATCAGCGGCTTCGGCGATCAACATTTTTCGATCGATATTGCTGCCAAGGCTCCCGACAAACGCTGGTCGACGATGCACACGCCCGGAGGCGAATCGACGACCGCGTACGACGGCAAAGTCGGTTGGCTGAGCTTTCCGGGGCGGCCGGTGCACATGATGAATGCCGCGGAAAGTGCGGGCGCGCGCATCGATGCGGACTTTCATTTGCCGGTGGACGCGAAGTCGCTGCGCGACAAGTGGAAGCCGGCGCCGGGCGAAGCGATCGACGGACACGCGACGAATTTGCTCGTCGGTCAAACCGAGGGCGAACCGCCGTTGCGTTTGTACTTCGACGCGCAAACGGGGTTACTTGTTCGGTTGATTCGGTATGTCGAGACGCCGGTTGGCCGATTGCCCACGCAGGTCGATTACGCCGACTACCGCGATGCCGATGGCGCCAAGATCCCGTATCAATGGTCGATTTCGCGGCCGGGGAATCGGTTCACGATCCAGGTCGAGCAGCTTCAGCAGAACGTGCCGGTGGACGATTCCAAGTTCGCTCCACCGCCACCGCCTCCGGCGGGCCAAGCGCCTGCGCAGCCGTAAGCGGGTCTAGTTCTTAATTTCAGAGTTGAATCGCTGGGTCGTCTTTTTCTCCTCGTCGGTTCCGTTTTGGGAGGCCTTACCCCGATACCCCCTATGTTTTCTGAAGAGTGGGGAAGTCACGCAAAATCTTGAAGTTAGCGACGGTGGATTTTTAAGAGTGTGCAGCCTCTTGAAAGCAGACGGTTTGCAGAGGCGCGAGCGTTTCCTTTTCTTTCGCCGCTCCGGTCGAAATTGGAGAGCGTTAAATAGATATATTACCATAAATATACTAATA
>JAFAZL010000694.1 GCA_019239815.1 Acidobacteriota bacterium | reverse complement strand
TCCTCGACCACGCTGGTCAAAACCGTCAAGCGCATGCTCGGCTTCGGCGAAGCGCCGTTAGTCGTCAAAGGCCAGGACGATCTACTCGTTTACCGCGCGAAGTGTTGCAATCCAATTCCCGGCGACGACATCATTGGCTACATTACGCGCGGTCGCGGCGTCGCGGTTCACACGCGCACTTGTCCCAACGTTCAAAACCTTCTGTATCAGACTGAGCGTCGCATCGCGGTCGAATGGGGTGGCGAAGGCACCACCGCAAAATTCCTCGTGCAGCTCCTCATTCGCGCCAAGGACCGAGCTGGTTTGCTCGCCGAAGTGACCGCCGTGATCAGCAATGCCGGATGTAACATCCACAATCTCGAAAGCCGTCCCGACCGCCAGAACGCGCAAGTCGATGTAAATCTCGAAATCGTAGATCGACGCCAGCTCGAATCCATCCTCGCCAACATCCGCAAAATCCAGGGCGTCTACGGTGTCGAACGCGTCTACCAACCTACCGTCTGAGTTCTATCGGAGAAAAAGTTGGGAAGTATGGGGATGTCCTACCGGGGTTTGCGACCGCGAACGTGGACGAAATCTGTATTCGCGTGATTGCGCGCGGCTTCCCGCGAACTCGCCGTCAATTCGGCCTGCTCTTCTGTAATTCCCTGAGAAATCAACTCAAGAATATGCTTTTCGGTCAGTCCGGTATTTTTCAGCCGGCCGATCGCGGCGGAGCTTATCGTCGGCAAACCTTGCAGATCGCGTTGCAGAATCGCGCTGACCGTGGAATCGGACAAACCAATCAACCGCAGCATGACCGCGTCGCCACTGATGGAATCCAGCTTGTCCGCTTGCGCGTAAGTAAGGACATCCGATTCGGTATACCGCGCATTCAGGAGATTGGCGACAGAATCTGCGCTACTGAACAAATGCTTGTGGTCGTGAGCCGATGAAACAAGTGTGACGCAGGTGTCATCGCTGATCCCGGCGCCTTTCAGGCGAACAAGCTGCTGCAGCTCGGAATCCGAAATATTGAGGGTTTTGACGCGCTCGATAGTGCTGGAATTCATGCCGGCCTGATCGAGCGGGCGATAATCCATCAAGGGGTGCTGATGGCAGCCCACCGCGAGGGCGAACATCCAGGTGCCGAACATGAGGTGCGAGCGCTTCACACCTTAATTCTAAGAGGACTCGCCGCAACGCAATGGGCGGCGCGAACGGCTGTGTTTTGGCCGATACCCGACCGGAGGTACAGGGGTAACGAAAGCCGGTACGTAACGAGTTGTGATTCAGTGGACGCTTCGAGTCAGTCGTAACTTCGCCCCAGCGCATTTCCCGTCTACAATCGACTGATCGTGCAGCGCGCCGCAAACATCAACCGTCTGCCGCTCTTCCTCATCGCGCTCGTCGCCGTATTCTGCAATTTCGGCTGTACCGCCGCGCTTGGTCCGGGTTACACCATCGACAAGCAGGAAATCGAAGTCCATTTCATTCCCGTTCCAGAGCCGGTAATTCAGATCGATGCGACCTATCAACTCCGCAACAACGGTCTTCGTCCGCTCAACACGCTGGAAGTTCGTCTGCCGGGCCGCCGGCGATTTCATTTTGCAGATCCGGTTGTCGAGTGGGACGGCCGCGCGGTCACACTCGATATTTCTCCCGACAATCGGCGCAACTCCATTTTGAAAATATCCGATTCGTGGAAGGTTTCCGAGAAGCACACGCTGAAACTCGCGGTCGAATACAAACAAGCAGTCGCCGGTGACCACAACTTCAGCTTCGCCCCCGACGCGTTCTTCCTGCCGTCCGAAGGCTGGAGCCCGCAGCTGATGCCCGCGCGCGGCGCTTTCGCTACAGGCGGCGTGCCACCTGCGAAATGGCAGATGACGATTCGCGTTCCGCAGAATTTTCTGGTTCACGCCAGCGGCGAGAAACCGAAGAAATCGAAGAGCAACGGCGAGCAGGTCATCAGGTATACACAGCAACTCAAGGACGGCTACCCGTTCGTCATCGCCGGCCGCTATCTCTCGGTGCAATTCAAGGCAGCGCCAGACACGGTCACCCTCTGGAGTCGAGCACAGCAAAACGTCGAGCCGCTCCGTCAATCCGCCTCCGGACTCGCTTCCGCGATGAAGTCCTACGACGCGATGTTCGGCAAACGCGTCCACAACTCCCGAGATTTGTGGCTGGTGGAATGTCCCGTCGTCGACAATTGCTTCAGCAGCACGGCGTCTTATTTTTTCGGGCTGATTTCCGAACCCGGCACCAAGCCAACCGCGGAAATGGCATCGCTCGATACGGTGATGGTCGATCTGACAAAGGGCGCGCCTGACGTTGTCGCTGCCGCGGGGCCGTCGCTCGCATCGACCTGGCTTGGCTATGGCCAAAATCCCGGGTTCTACGAACAAGATCCGCCGCTTGCCGCGCTTCCCGCTTTCGCCGCCGTTAATGGACAGGAGGCCGCCGGAGGACCACAATTCCGTACCGCGGCGATTCGGCGTGCTCTGAAAGTCGTCCCACTGAATGGACAACCGGGCAAGCCGGAGCCGGATGAAGTGGTACGCGCTAAGAGCCTCTTGATTTTCTTCGCTCTCCAGGATCGCTACGGCCAGAAAGCTTTTGCCGACGCGCTCAGCCACATGCTCTACGCGAGGCGTGGCGGCGGCTTCGATATCACCGATCTCATCTCCGCATTCGACCAGGAGACACATCAAAACGTTGGCGAGTTCGTGCGCCACTGGATGAAACGCGCCGGAGTCCCACAAGACTTTCGCGCCCGCTATGAAGGTGAAACCAGCGCGGGCGTGGTTACATTTCAAAACTAAACTGGCCAAGGAGGCTACGCCATGAAAGACATCGTCAATTCCGATCGAGGTCCGAAACCGATCGGCCCTTACTCGCAAGGGGTCAAGATCAATGGCCTCCTCTATTTGTCGGGCCAGATTCCGCTCGATCCCAAGACCAACGAAATGATCTCAGGCGACATCAAGGCGCAAACCGAGCGCGTGCTGGAAAATATCAAAGGCATTCTCGAAGCCGCCGGCTCGAACCTGCACCACGTGGTGAAGACGACCGTCTTCCTGAAAGACATGAACGAATTTCCCGCGATGAATGAAGTCTACGCAAAGTATTTCACCGCCGCGCATCCCGCGCGTTCCACAGTGCAAGTCGCGCGTCTGCCAAAAGACGCGTCCGTTGAAATTGAAGTGATTGCGTCGGTGTAGTGCGCAAAGAAAACCCAGATATCAGCGATCGCTTCGATCTTGCCGAGGTGGGGCGTAGGAGCCCTTCGAGCAAAACCCTCAGGGTAAAGCTGCGCCCCTACGCATTTTTAGGCAGCGCGCTAAATGCATTGCGAAACAGAATTTGTTACGGGCGGTCGGGGCTTTCGAGGGCGAAGTAGACGCCGATTGCGGTTCCGATTCCTGCGAAAATCAGTATAAACATCAAGAAGCGATCGCGCCCTGATTTACGGGGTTGTTTTTGCGCGAATACCGGCGGCGGATTATTGGAATCCTGTTCTTGTGCCGCAGCGTCCGGATCCAGGACCACACGATACGCAGTACCCTCGGCGACGATCTTTGTGTCGTCTTCCACTGAAATCGCGAGCGCTCCGTGCGAGCAACTGACGGCCAGTTCTTTCGGATTCAAAATCGTGACGCTTCCCACTGTGGCTGCGTCGCCGTTCGGGCGGATGGTTGCAACTCCTGCATGCAGCGCGAATGCTTTCGCGTTCGCCGTCGAGAAAATTGCCGTGCCGTTCTTCAGTGTTGCCGATGCACCGGCCTCATCGTTTGCCCAGGTCACCTGGCTTTGGCTAGTCAACAGCAATCGAGCCGCACCAGCGCGCACTTGAAGGCTGCCGAATTTGTCGGTATCGAGCGTGTCTCCAGAGAGGACGGTGGTGCCCACCGTTGCCTTTGCGGTTCCCACGCGAGCACGATCAGCCGACACAACAGTGCCAAACCCCACTGTGGAGGCGTGCGATATCGATCCGTTCGAAATGCAAGTGAAAACGAGTCCGAACGACAACACTGCGGCCGTGGTTGTGCGAATCAGGTCGCGCAAGCGCGCCATCGTCTCTCCATGAGGGCTAATCCAGAATACTTTGGTTGCAATACGAACCGTATACCTGTCCGGACTATGACACCTAATAGTACAGACCGCTACTCAGTAGGAAAGTGTGGGAATTCCACCGACTTAGCGTTGCGCCTCGGCGCAAAATCGCACACGCCAAGGTGCACGCACTGGTAGCTCACCTCACTCACTGCTACAATGCCTGGCAGCAATCGACGTATGGCGGACTGGAAACAAATCACCGCGCGCATTCGCCGCGCTCGCACCGGGAAAGACCCCGCAGCACAACTATCTACACTCTTCGAGAAAACGCAGGACGCAATGGTTGCTTTCGAACTCGCGCGTGTGTTCGAAACCGCCAGCCAGAATGCGGAAGCCGCGAAGTGGTACAGCACGGCCGCCGCGCGTTTTCGCCGCGCCGATTGGAAAACGAAGGCGCAGCAGGCCGCGACGCGCCTGGGCGGGGAATCGGAATCCCACGGCGACTCACAGCTCGATTTTCCGCAGCTGGCGCCGGCTCGCATTCCAGTTCCGGTTCCCGAGGCTGGCGCGCCATTCGAGGATAGCGCCGTAATTTTCGACGCGATCGCCACGCCTCCTGCCGAAACGACACAGGACGCTTCTTCGGAATCCAACGCTGAATCGGAGCCCGCTGAATCGGCTGCGAGTTCGCCCGCGACCGAGAAGCAATCCTCCGACGGTGGGCGCCGGCGACGCGGCCGCCGTGGCGGACGCAATCGGCGCAAAGGGCGCGGCACGAGCAGCGGCTCCCAAACGGGAACGCAACATTCCCGTTCTGAATCGTCATCGACGCCAGCGTCACGAGCAGCGCACACATCGACCACGGAATCGCCCAGCGAGCAACGCCCGCGATCATACGAATCGTCCATGCCACGTCTTCCCGTCGAAGCAGCGCCAGCGGCGACGGATGCCGGCGGAATAGCCCTGCGTGGCCGCTACGGCGATCCAGGGCTGTCGTCGCGGCTTTCGTCGCTCGAAGTGCAATTCCGCAGATTGCTGACGTGCTCGCCAATCAAGCTCGACGAGATCGAACGTGCGCCAGCCGGGCCTGGTGTTCTGCTGCTGACGGATTCCGACCTGACCAGCTACTACTATGTTGAGGCTTGCCAGACTCTGCGCATCGCGATTCCGGCGGTGCTTCGAGGCGGAGCGTCGCGCCGCGGCGGAGACTCCATCAAGCCTCAACTCGCCGAGCATCTCGGGATTCCGGAAGCGCGCGTGGGAAAATACTTGGCCGAGCACTGCGTGATTCGCTGGCTCCAACTCGACGAGGGTGCTTCTCACTTCGCACATTTCGTCATCGCCGTGCTGCGGCCCTCCCTTAACGAATAGCGATACCCTAGAATCGGACCGGTCCGTGCCGGACCGAGTACCCCTCGTTTAGCCTCCCTTTTTACCGTTCGACCCCGAAAAACGACCGTTCGCCGCAACCCGCTGGCTAACCACCCTGTTTACCCTCAAACTATACAAGTCCAAAGACTTAGTGTTTGTCCCTGTTCGGGAATGATAGTCTGGAATGGAGTCCGGGGGCCTTCGTTGGGTGGCGTTTTTGTAGGTACCAACGACTGTGCGGACTGCATCTGAGAAGTTTCAGCTTTTTGTATTCTGTGTTTCCGCAGCAACGTTAACGCACAGAAGCGTGGGGCCAAGGTAGCTCGCATTTTTCCGCAACTGGAGGGGCAAGGTTTATGCCTAATTCCGTAGGCACGCAGTTGAAGCGTTCGATGGACTGGGTAATCTGCAAGACCGCAGCCGTTACCTTCAACACGATCCAGCACTTCAATAAAAAGAATCCGAATCCTTCGGTCACGCCGCAGTGGTCCGACAAGCCGCTGCTGAAGTCCTGGGAAAAGACCAAGCCGACGCTTGGCTTCCCGCGGCAAACCGATTCTCTGTGCCCCGCGTGCGTCAAGGAAGCGCGCGAGTCGATCATCGCCGGCAAGAAGGATTGGCGCGATCTGATGCACGAGAAAGTCGGCGAGATTAAAGCGCAGATCGTCGAGCGCGACGGGCAGATCTGGATGGTGAAGGATTGCCCGCTGCACGGCCACTACGAAGACATGATGGCTGTGGACGCGAAATTCCTCGAGTGGATCGAGAAGCAGTTCCCGGGCCGCGACATTCCGGCGCACAACGACGAAGACCTGCACAAGCATGGTTCGTCGACGGTTCGCTACGGCCGCGGTTCGGTTCTCACCGTTGACCTGACCAATCGTTGCAACATGATGTGCGATCCGTGCTTCATGGACGCCAACCAGGTCGGCTATGTCCACGAACTCGGCTGGGACGAAATCACGGAGATTCTCGACAACGCGCTCAAGATCAAGCCGCGCCGCCAGATGTCGGTGCAGTTCTCCGGCGGCGAACCGACGATGAGCCCGTACTTCCTCGATGCGGTCGCCTACGCGCGGAAGATCGGCTACAACAGCGTGCAGGCCGCGACGAACGGCATTGAGTTCGCCAAGAGCAAGGAATTCAGCAAGAAGGCATTCGAAGCGGGTATGCGCTACGCCTACCTGCAGTTCGACGGCATCGGCAACGACGCCAACAGCCACCGGCAGATTGGCAACCTGTTCGACGTCAAGCTGCGCGCGATCGAAAACATGCACGAAGCCGGCATCGAAATCGTGCTGGTCGTGACGATCGTCAACAACGTCAACAACGATCAGGTCGGCACCGTCGTGAAGTTCGCGATGGAGAATCCGAAGAAGATCGCGTTCGTCAGCTTCCAGCCGGTTTCGTTCACTGGCCGCGATGAAGACATCACGCCGGAACGCCGCCTGCGCCAGCGCTACACGCTTTCGCACCTCGCGAAGGATGTGAGCGACCAAGTCGGCAAAGTGCAGCCGACACGCGACTGGTTCCCAATTTCGTTCATCAGCACCTTTGCCGGCTTTGCCGACATGGTGAAGGGCACCGAATCCACTTGGGGTTCGCTCTCCTGCGGTTGCCACC
Organism: Acidobacteriota bacterium; assembly: GCA_019239815.1. The sequence continues at coordinate 4,612 of JAFAZL010000694.1, read as the reverse complement.
CGAACTGCGGCGTCGGCACTGCGCTGATGATCAACAAAGAGACGAAAGAGTGGGCGCCGGTTCCGCGCTTCCTCAATGCCACGCAGCTCACGAAAGACGTGACCGCGATTACCGACGCGGCGCGCGGCAAGAACTTCTCGAACTTCATGATGGCGATGGCTCTCTTGAAGAACTATCAGCCGTTCGAAGGGCCGAAGGGGCTCACGCTCGGCCAGCTCTTCAAGAAGTTCGATAAGACTTGGGCGCTGACGAAGCGTTCCACCACGAAGTACGGCCGCACGTCGCCCGATCGCAACAAGGACGACGCTATGAAGCGCCGTCAGGATCCATGGAACTTCCTCTTCATCGCCGGCATGTGGTTCCAGGATCTGTTCAACTACGACTTCCGCCGCACCGAAATGTGCATCATTCCGTACGCAACGCAGCAGGGTGAAATCAGCTTCTGCGCGTACAACACCGGTGTGGGCTGGCGGCAGATTATCGAGAACATGCACAAGAACGCGACCGTTGCGGAGTGGTACAAGAACCATGGCAAGCACGAGATTTATGCCAAGGGCAAGAACGTCAATCTGGCGACGTATGAGCACTCGCTCAAGATCGACGCGGACGACGCTGCCCGCGTTCGCCACCTCGAGCACGACATTCCACTGACCGCGGCCGAAGAAGAGCGCGCTCGCCGCAAGAAGGCCTACGAAGAGCAGGCTAAGGTTCGCGCGATTTATGAAGAGCTCGTGCTCAAGAAGCCGCAGCCGACCGTGGTGCAGATCGGTTCGCTGAACGACATCGCGAAGGCGGTACCGGCGAACTTCTCGAACGCGGGGAAGCCGGTGAGCATCGATCCGGCACCGAAGCAGGAAGCCGAGCCAGTCGCAGGCGACTAAGCATCTTCGTTCAACCTCAATTCAAAAAGGCTCCCGATTTTCGGGAGCCTTTTTAGTTTCTTCGATGGATCCCTTGATCGCGTTCCTGGTCGCTCTAGTGTTCGGTGGCTACTTGCTGCCGATCCCCTCCTTTGGAATGGCAACGTACAGATATTTTCGTCCGGGCGCGATTGTGCCGGGTGTCATGTGGAGACGTACATTAACTGGGGTCGTGCTTCTTGCTTGCGCTGCTGCACTGGTGTTCTGGAGTTACGCGGTGTTCCGGCAGGCCCACAACGACTATAGCTATGTTCTTCCAAGTGCTCGGTTTGGTCGGTGGTTGTCTGTGGTACTGGCGGCTCTCTCTTTGCCGGCCGAGGGAAAGGTCCGGACGTATCTGCTGCTCTTCGCGATCGGGCTGTTCCTCTTTTTTGGCTGCTCGATTGGAGAACTGCCATGACCTTTGCCGGGCCGTTTCTTCTTGTATAATTAGACAGATAAAGAAACGAAGGATTGGCGATGCCTATCTACGAATACATCTGCGAAGACTGCCAGAACGAGTTTGAGAAGATTGTGATCAACAAGCACGAAGAGATCACGTGCCCGAAGTGTGCGGGCAAGAAGAACAAGATTCAGCTCTCGGTGTTTGCGACGGCGAACGGGAGCGGAGGTTCGTCCCAGGGGCCGTCGTTCTCGGGTGGTGGAGGCGGCGGTTGCTGCGGCGGCGGTTGCGGCTGCCACTAGCTTGGGGGTCTATGACCACCATTTTATTCGTGGGATTCACCGCGATTGTCGCTACATCGGTCCTGAAAGCGCTTCGAGACTGGAAAAACGATCCGCCAAAGTCTGGCGGTAGCCTAGATGTGGATGGCGGATCCGGAGATTTCTCCGGCCCTGCTCACGGTCACGATATTTTCGACGGCGGTGGCCACGGAGATTTCGGCGGGGGAGGTGGGCATCACTAGCCTCTCGTTTGTCATCCAGCCTGCGTAACCGATCCTAATTCCTCGACATCGAATTGAGTGCCGACTCGCCTCCTGCGAGTTCTCGCCTTGGCGTGATTCCGCCACGTAAATCCTGAGTAGTCTGCGGAGGACCATAATGCCTTCATCGAACAAAATCGCTTTGATTACCGGCGCCAACAAGGGCATCGGTTATGAGGTAGCTCGCCAACTCGGTAAGCAGAACTGCACCGTGCTGATCGGGGCGCGTAACACCAAGTTGGGAGAAGACGCTGCCGCGAAACTCAAGAAAGAAAACATCGACGCGCGATTTATCGAACTCGACGTAACCAACCGCGACTCCATCAAAGCTGCCACGGCGAAAATTGAGAAGGACTTCGGTCGGCTCGACATTCTCGTCAACAATGCGGGAATCAACGTTCGCGGAGACGGGCCGCCGAGCAGCGTCGATGTCGACGCGGTCAATCGCGTGTTTCAGACCAACTTTATCGGTGCGCTCGCCGTCGCGCAGGCGATGCTGCCGCTGATTCGCAAATCCGAGGCCGGACGCATCGTCAACGTTTCCAGCGAACTTGGGTCCATCACCAGCTTTAGTGATCCGAACTGGAAATTCGCGGCAGTGAAGTACATTGGCTACTGTGCTTCCAAGGCCGCGATGAACATGATGACCGCGCAACTCGCGGCCGAGCTGCGCGACACAGGCATCAAAGTGAATTCGGTAAATCCGGGCTACACCGCCACGGACCTCAACAACAATCAAGGGCACCAAACAATTGAGGAAGGCTCCGCCGAGACGATTCGCGCGGCCTTGCTCTCAGATGACGGCCCGACCGGGAAATTCCTCGAAACCGGTGGCCAGCTTCCCTGGTGAGATGCTCTCTAGTGAGAAGCGGAGGTTGGTTCAGGCGAAGGCGCGGGATTGGCGATGGGATCGTCGAGAAATTGCACGTAATAGCCGGTGTCGGCGATTGCTTGCCATCCGCCAGGGACCTGCGGCGATCCAGATAAGACAAGCGCCTTGATGCCATTTTCGCGAAATCGCTCGGCAATCTCGTTTCGCTTCTGCGGCGTGGCCGACCAGTAGGCGTGCATGTCGTCCAGTTGGATGTCGCCGGTCACGCGCAAGCCGCTGAGATGCGCCCAATAATAAGGAATGATCGTGTGGCCCATGAATGCGACTTCATCGCCGGGCTTCAAACCCATGCTGAGCAGCGACTGACCGATTTCAAAGGGAACGTTTGGTTCTTTTCGCAAGCATTCGGCGAGATTGTCGAATCCGCCCTTCAGCACCGCGACTCCCGACGTGATCGCTATCGCCAGCACTACCGCCGCGCCGATGTTTCGAGTGGCATTCGCGTTGATTTTGGCCTGCGGCCAATCCACTGCCGCGAATAACACAAGCCAGATAATCGTGATCCAAACAGCGGCATAGCGCGGTTCAAGGAGCACCAAGCTGTAGAGAGCCAGCGTAACCACTGGGGGAAACCAAACGAACCACAGCTGTGTAAGACGCTCGCGTAACTGTCTCCACGCTACGGCGAACAATGCGAGCACTAGCCAGCCGGCGACCCATTGTTTTTCCGTCGAGAGCATGTGGAAAAACGAAACGCCGGCTCGGCCCAGGGCGCGTATCTGTTCGCGTAAATCAAAGCGAGGAGTTCTACCGGCCCACCAAGAGCTTGGGTCGTACAATGCCGCAGACGTTGCGAATGTATTGGGTGTTTTGTAGATGTAGGCCGGTGGATCGTCCGTCAGTTTTTGAGGCGAGTGCTGCGCGTCGGCTCTCTCGTTCTTACGCGTTTCGCGTGTCAGGCGATTCACGGAGTCGGGCTTGTGCTCGTCGGCGTGAAGCACCTCATGGATGTACGCGACCTTGCCGGTCTCCCCGAACGTTAAGTGTCCTTGCACCTGAGACATCGCAAACGCAAATGGCAAACTGAGGATAAGGAATCCCGCAATCGTCGCCAACGCGCGCAGATCGGGCTTCCTGATTTCGCCGCGAGTGAAAGCCGCCGAAAATAGAAATACGAAAAACAGCGGGAACATCACGCCCTTCATCAGGTATGCGAAACCAAGGACAACTCCGAGAAGCGCATATCTAAAAATGCCGCGCTTCGACTGGCGAAGATCGACGAGGATGCCGATCGCGAGAAACACAAGCGCGGCCAGCCCCATGTCTGGCGTGTCGTTTCCAAGCGTGATGATGCGCAACGTGCAAACGGCGAACGCGGTGTAACCGAGCAGCCACCACGCCCACGTCGGACGCGCGGCCTCGCCGCTCAGTTCGGGAAAAAGGGAATTGACGAGCGCGAGCAGGCGGCTCAGGAAGAACTCAAACGCGATCAGCGCCAGTACGAACAGAAAAAAATTCAGCAGGTGAAGAGACGTAGATTCCCAGTAGGGTGCTGGACGAAAAAGAACCTCGATGAGCGCCAAAAGCCACGAATACAGCGGGCTCCAGTAGCCATTGATTGCGTGCCGCCAATCGTGCCGCGCATACGCTTGAGCCACATCGAAATAATTTACGCCGTCGTGCTCGATGTAGAACCGCCCAGCGTAAGCCTGAAGGAAACCGAGCACGAGGATCAGGGCGCGTAGGCTCAGCTTGAGCTGGCGTAGAGGAAATTTCATCGCGGGCTGAATGTGCAGGGGTTCGTCACCCTGCGAGCCGATGATTCATGGTTGAAATTAGCGTACTTCACTCACCGACGCGCCCGTCCCAAGAATTATTTCGACGTGAACTATGCGCCATGGGCCCGATGATTCTACAATTGTCGCTGGAGGCAGGTT
>JAFAZL010000573.1 GCA_019239815.1 Acidobacteriota bacterium | reverse complement strand
CACGCCTCTTTCACCCGCTTCTACAACGGTGCGCTCGCTCAGAACTTCGCGATGTTTCCGGTATCATAGATTGCCGCTTACCCGCGTGAGGAGACACGTTGGCCCTGCCCTATCAATGGCAATACCGCCTTGACCGTTGGAAAAGCTCTATGCGCGGACTGTTCGGCGGCGGCAACCAAAACCCGCGCCCCCAAATCTGTCCCGCATGTGGCTCGCTCGTCGGCATCAACGCCACGCGCTGTCACAACTGCGGCACCAACCTCCGCTTCTCGATGGCAAAGATCAGCAAAGGCCTCACCGAGCTTTTCGGCGGCCACGCCCCCGTCACCACAGGCCTCCTCGTCGTCAACGTCCTGATGTTCGCGGTTGAGTTTATGGCCATGGCTGCCCACGGCGAGGGCGGAGGTCTCACAATTCTTTGGGGAATGGGCGGCGTCTCCGTTTATCGCCTGGGTATCAGCTACCCTCCAGCGATTTTCTTCTTCCATCAGTGGTATCGCCTCATTACGGCCTGTTATCTTCACGGCGGCCTCATCCACATCGGCTTTAACATGATGGTCCTCATGGACATCGGCCCCGTCGTCGAAGAACTTTACGGTTCTGCTCGCTACTTCTTCCTTTATTCCGTCACCGGCGCTGCGGGGTTTTTCTTCAGCGCATATTTTGGTGGGCGTCCTTCTCTCGGCGCCAGCGCGCCCATCCTCGGGCTCATCGGCTTGCTCATCGCCGTCACCACACGCCGCGACGGCGCTCACATGCAGCAACTCCGCTCCCGCCTCATCTCCTGGGTCGTCTCCATCTTTGTCTTCGGCTTCCTCATGTCCGGCGTGGACAATTGGGCTCACGGCGGCGGCTTGCTGGCCGGCTTCATTCTCGGTCGCATCGTCGCCGATCACGAACCTCGCAATCCCAGCGAGCTTCGCATCGCCCAAGCCCTCGGCTGGATCACCGCGGTAGTCGTCGTCTCCTCCTTCGTCCTGATGATCCTCCACTACAACGACCACGTCCCCGGCACCTGACCACGCCGCGTTCCTGTTCCTGGGTGCCGCACCCTCAGGTTTCAGAGGGTGCGGGTTTAGACTCAACCCCACCTAAACCAGTCGGCCTCATTACCACGCTCCGCGCGTCGTCTTCCTCTTTCAACTTTCAACTCTGAACTGTAAACTTGCTCTTCCCCATGGAACCCCACTCCATCGTCGTCATCAGCCTCCACACCCCCAAAGAGAAAATCTGGGGCGAACTCCTCTCCATCAGCACTTCCGGCGTCACCGTCCGCGGCATCGACCTCAACTCCTTCGACCACTTCATCCGCCAGATCAACGAGCCCGACACCGAGCGCATTGGCGTCCCCACACTCTTCTTCCCCATGACCCGCATCGAGCGCATGACCCTCGACGAACCCACCGGGTCCATCCCTTCCATGGATGAACTCTTCTCTCGCAAAGTCGGCCGCCGCCTAATCGACTATCTGGCTCAGTTCGCCTGAAACTGCGATATCCTCCCAGCACATGCAACAACGACGACGGATCTTCACCGTACCCAACCAAATCACTCTGCTCCGCCTCGGCTTCCTGCCGGTCTTCCTGACACTCATCGCCTATCAACGCTACAAATGGGCTCTGCTCGTTCTCGTCGTCGCCGGCCTGAGCGACGCCATCGACGGACTCCTCGCGCGCCAACTCAATCAGCGATCCTCTCTCGGCGCCTACCTCGACCCCATCGCCGACAAACTTCTGCTCTCCTCGTCCTTCGTCATCCTCGCCTACAAAACCCGCATCGCCTGGTGGACCACCATCATCGTCATCAGCCGCGACATCCTCATGCTCACCGTCGCCACCGTCATCATCCTCATCTCCGGCTACCGCCCATTCCCTCCGAGCATCCTTGGCAAACTCACCACCTTCTTCGAAATCGTCCTCGTCTTCACCGTAGTCCTCACCGCCGCCTACCCTCAATTCCACTGGCGCCTGCTCCACAACACGCTCGTCGACATCGTCACCTTCTGCGCCGCCGCCTCCGCCCTCCACTACTCCTTCCTGGTCACACGTCACCATCCGCCCGCGCAAACCGCCAGCATCGAATAACTCTCTCTTTGTATTTTTCGGCTTTAACTCAGGCAGGAACTTCGCTTCTTCTGGACTTCGTCGCTTCGCCGGCTCTTGGGTGCCGCACCCTCAGGTTTGAGAGGGTGCGGGTTTAGATTCAAAACCACCAAGTTCGATCCGTCGAGCTAAACGCAAGCGTCTTGTCATCCCGACCGAAGCGAGCCGACGTTTTTTCCTTCTCGTTCGCTTCCGAGCGAACGCGTTGGCTCGCGAAGTGGAGGGACCCTGGCTACCAATTCAAATCTCAACAAACCACAGGCACGTAGAAGCTTCCCTTTCGACTTTCACCTCTCGACTGTCAACCTCTTCACCTTTACTTCCTTACGTCCTTACCTCGCACTCTCATACGCCTGCCCCAACCACCACAGCGCATCCCTCAAATCATCTTCCGTATGAATCTCAAACGAATGCCATCGCTGCGCCTTGATATTCGTCCCCGTCCCCAGTCGCAAATCGCGTGACGCGCGATCCGTCTGCGCCTCCGACATCGTCTTCAACTTAAAAATAATCGCGTTCGCCGACCCAATCGCCCGCGTTACCGGCAGCGCCGCAAACACCACTCCATCCCGGTAATACCCCAGCATCCCGAACATCGCCTTCGACGTCACACTCGGCCAAGTCCGCACTTCCTCGCCCAGCATCGAACACAAATACTTCATCTCCTCGCTGATCCGCGCCATCTTCGGCCGCGGCCGCGCCCCGACTCCGCGCGAGTCGCCATGCGAGCCGCGCTTCACCCGCGACGCTCTCTGCGCCTTGCCCTTCTGCTTCTCTCGTGTTCGCTTATTTCGCGAGTTAACTTTAAATGTTCCGCCCAAACGCGTAGCCCCTCGCTACTGCGCCGCGACCGGCATCTTCGCCGGCCCGCCCTGTGGAATGATCAGCTTTGGTTCCGTCACCGCCTGCACCTGCTCAATCGTCGTATCCGGCGCGATCTCCTTGAGCACCAGACCCTCCGGCGTCACATCAATCCACGCCAACTCCGTAATGATGTGATCCACCACCTCGACTCCCGTCAACGGCAGCGTGCACTTCTTCAAAATCTTCGCCTTCCCGTCCCGCGTCGCATGCTCCATCGTCACAAACACGCGCTTCGCTCCCGCCACCAGATCCATCGCGCCGCCCATGCCCTTCAGCATCTTCCCCGGAATCGCCCAGTTCGCCAGCGTCCCTTTCTCGTCCACTTGCAGCGCGCCGAGCACCGTCAGATCCACATGCCCGCCGCGAATCATCGCAAACGAATCCGCCGACGAAAAATAGCAAGTCCCCTTCAACTCACTTACCGTCTCTTTCCCCGCATTGATCAAATCCGGATCAACCTGCGCCTCCATCGGATACGGCCCCACACCCAGCATCCCGTTCTCCGACTGCAAAATCACCTCAATTCCCTCCGGCACATAGTTCGCCACCAGCGTCGGCATGCCAATACCAAGGTTCACGTAATACCCATCACGCAGCTCCAACGATATCCGCCGCGCAATCCGTTCCCTCTTCTGTTCATCCGTCATCGCCATCAAGAAACCTCAGATTCGCTTCGGCAGTTGGGTGCCGCACCCTCAGCCTTCAGAGGGTGCGGGTTTAGACTCTGCATCATCCACATGGATTCGAAACACCACGAAAGTCACCAGCAAACTCTTCCTTTTCAACTTTCAACTGTCGACTGTCAACCTCTTCATCTTCCACCACTCACCGTTCGCCAATCATCAGACCAGTCACTTCCTCAACGTCCTTCGCTCAATCCTCTTCTCATACCCCGTCCCCTGAAAAATCGCATTCACAAATATCCCCGGCGTATGCACGTTGTCCGCATCCAATTCCCCCAACTCCACCAACTCCTCCACCTCCGCAATCACATACTCCGCCGCCGTCGCCATCATCGGATTAAAATTCCGCGCCGTCTTCCGATAAATCAAATTCCCCCACCGATCGCCCTTCCACGCCTTCACAAACGCGAAATCCCCGCGAATCCCACGCTCCATCACATACTGCCGCCCATCAAACTCCCGCGTCTCTTTCCCCTCCGCCACCATCGTGCCCACTCCCGTGGGCGTGTAAAAACCCGGAATCCCCGCCCCACCCGCTCGAATCCTCTCCGCAAACGTCCCCTGCGGATTCAACTCCAGCTGCAATTCCCCGCTGGTCACTAACTGTTCGAACAGCTTGTTCTCCCCCACATACGTCGACACCATCTTCTTCACTTGCCGGTTCTGCAGCAGCAAGCCAATCCCAAAGTCATCCACCCCGGCATTGTTGCTGACGATCGTTAGATCCTTCGTCCCTCGCCGCCTCACCGCCGCAATCAAATTCTCCGGTATCCCACAAAGCCCAAACCCACCCATCAGAATGGTCGCCCCATCCTTGAGCTTCTCTATCCCCACATCCGGTGACGAAATCCGCTTATCCACGTAATCTCCACTCGTTCGCCCAAAGTGTATCGACACCCGCGACCCAAGCCAAGCTCGTCCCCGCCAGGCCAAGCCAAGTCCGCGCCCGCGCTCTGCGTACTCAGCCTCGACGCCAAGTCCACTCGACAGTCCAGGTCCGCCCGTGCCTACCCATTGTCATCCTGAGCCGCCCGAAGGGCGGCGAAGGATCTCAACCGCAACCGCGGGCACAGGTCTGACAACGTCCGCAAACGATACGCCTTGACAAATGTTATAAACAGGGTAAAATAACCGCTGTAGAAACCTGCGTCGCACAAAGATTCCCGAATCGGAACGAAAATCGATCACCACCACCCTGTAGCCGCGGACGTTTCCCAGACCGCGGGCCTTTGACTTTGCGCCGAGTCGAAACAAAAACGAATCTAGCAAATTTGCAACTCTATGATCCTGAGCAACTTATTCACTCTTCGTACTTTCCCATTTCGGGAATCGTCTAAACCCTTCTATCCACACGACTTCCTCACTCTTGCGAAAACATAGGGGGTATACCCCCCAAGCGTCACTCAAGATAGCCGTGGTGCGAGCGAGCCTTGGCCGATTTTCTTGGCATTCTCCGCAAAAATCCGGATGATAGGGGCACTAAACCAGCCTGACGGAACGCCCTCTGCCCAAGCATCGTCGAGCCGGTAGAAAATCGATTTTTCGAGGACGGTCGAACAAATGCAAACCCATGATGGCTCGCGTACGCGACGTGTAACGTTCGCAGTCGCAAGCGTTTTCCTGCTCGCGTTCGTCGCGACTTCAGTCGCCACGCGAACAGATGTGCTCGCCCAACAGCGGCATCACCTCGGTGAAAAATTCGATCGCAACCACCCCTGGATGAATCCGAAACTTTCTCCCGACGAGCGCGCCGCCATGGTGCTGAAAGAAATGACGCTCGACGAAAAGATCGACCTGCTCCACGGCATGGGCATGCCCGGCTGGCCGCGCGACGTGCAAAATCCGCAGCCCGAACTCGGCAACAACGGCGCCGGCTTCGTGCTCGGCGTTCCGCGCCTCGGCATTCCTTACATTCAAATGAGCGACGCCGCGTACGGTGTACGCGCCAGCGGCGAAAACGGCCGCTACTCCACCGCGCTTACCGCCAACGTCGGCGCCGCCGCAAGCTGGGATCCTGAAGCTGCGTGCGCGTATGGCCGCATCATCGGCAAAGAACTTCGCGCGCAGGGCTACAACATGACGCTCGGTGGCGGCACCAACCTCACGCGCGAGCCACGCAATGGCCGCACGTTTGAATATCTCGGCGAAGATCCGATTCTCGCGGGCACGCTCGTCGGCAATCTGATGAAGTGCGAGCAGGCCGAACACGTCATCGGCGACATAAAGCACTACGCCGTCAACGATCAGGAAAACGGTCGCAACGAAGTCGATGTGCTGATCGGCAAGCGCGCGATGCGTGAAAGCGATTTGCTCGCGTTTGAGATCGGCGTGGGCATCGCAGATCCCGGTGCCGTCATGTGTTCCTACAACGCGATCAACGGCGACTTTGCCTGCGAGAACAAATATCTCCTCACGGATGTGCTGAAAAAAGAGTGGGGCTTCAAAGGATTCGTTCTTTCGGATTGGGGCGGCACGCATAGCACGATCAAGGCGAGTGCCGCCGGTCTCGACAATGAAGAACCGCTCGACGAATTTTTTGGCCACAAGCTCAAGGACGCCGTCGAAGCCGGCAAAGTCTCGCAAGCCGAACTCGACGACCATGTTCTGCGCGTTTTGCGCTCGGAATTCGCAACGGGTATCGTCGATTACCCAACGCAGAAAAGCGTCGTAGATGTTCTCGGCGGGCTCGAAACCGCCCGTAAAATCGAGGAATCCAGCGCCGTCCTGCTGAAAAACGAAAACAACATCCTGCCGCTCAAAGCGTCTTCCTTAAAATCGATCGCCATCATCGGCCCCCACGCCGACGAAGGCATGATTTCCGGCGGCGGCTCCGCGCAAGTCGATGCTCCGGGCCGCCCCAACGCAGGCTGGCAGGCCCATGTGTGGTTCCCGACCTCGCCGATGAAAGCCGTGATGGCGAAAGCTCCGAATGCCGACGTAAAGTTTGCTTCAGGTGAGAACATCGGCCACGCCGCTGCGCTCGCGAAAAAATCCGACGTCGCCATCGTCTTCGTCTATTGCTGGATCGCCGAAGACATGGATCTCGACACGCTCACGCTGCCCGACAAGCAAGACGAAATCGTCGCCGCCGTCGCTGCAGCGAACCCCAAAACGATCGTCGTCCTCGAAACCGGCACCGCGGCAACAATGCCCTGGGTCGACAAGGTCAATGGCATTCTCGAGGCCTGGTATGCCGGAAGTGACGGCGCCAACGCCGTCGCGAATATCTTGTTCGGCGACGTAAATCCGAATGCGAAACTTGCGATGACTTTTCCGAAGAGCGACGCCGACCTTCCGCATCCGACGCTAGTGAAACCTGGCCCAGATCAAAAGGGTGAAGCCGCCGTCAACAAGTCCGGCGAAGCCAAGCCCACCTTCAGCATCACCTACGACGAAGGCCTGAAAGTCGGCTACAAATGGTACGACGCCGAAAAGAAACCCGTCCTCTTCGCCTTTGGCCACGGCCTCTCGTACACAACCTATTCGTACTCAGGCCTGAGAGTCGCGCCCGGCAAAAAAGTCACCGACGTGAGCTTCACCGTGAAAAACACCGGCTCACGCGACGGCGCCGAAATCGCCCAGGTCTACGCCGCACTACCTGAATTCGCCAATGAACCGCCCAAGCGCCTCATCGGCTGGAGCAAAGTCTGGCTCAAAGCCGGTGAGTCCAAACAAGTCCGCGTCCCCGTCGAGTCAAAGTACCTCTCCATTTGGGACGAGAGCGCGAACGAGTGGAAGCTCCCCACCGGCACCTACGAAGTCATGGTCGGCGCCTCTTCCGCCAACTTGCCGCTCCACGAAAAATTCGACCTCAAATAGAGAATTCGCCGCCGTCATCTCTTTTGTAGGGGCGGGGCTTGCTCCGCCTGGCGTCAACACGACTATTAACGATCCGCGAGCAACTCCGTGTAGGGGCGCAGCACTGCTGCGCCCCACGTC
>JAFAZL010000561.1 GCA_019239815.1 Acidobacteriota bacterium | reverse complement strand
TGTTGGGGGCGAGATTGAGAGAGTGCACGGGGTTGGTGAATGCGGTGGAGGGGAAGTCGGCGAGCGAGATTTTTGGGTTTCCGGATGATTTAAAATTTCATTCGTCGATGACGTTGTTTGCGCGGGCTGGTGAGGGGGAGGCGGTTTTTCGGAAGGCGCTGGAGAAGTATTTTGCTGGGGAAATGGATCGGGGAACAGTTGAGAGGATTTGAGAAAGGAAAAAAAGATAACGCTGAGACGCAGAGGGCGCGGAGTTAGCGCGGAGACAGATTCAGTTTGGGCGGAGGGCGATGACGGAGAGGAGGCGGCCGCTGGAGGAGGATTCTTTGCGGTAGCTGAAGAGGCGGGAGACGTGGCAGGAGGTGCAGAGGTCGCTCACGAAAATGTTTTGGGGGCGGAGGCCGGACTCGAGGAGTTGGAGGCGGTTCGCTTTTTTCAGGTCGAGCAGGACTTTTTTGGGTGGGGGCTGGTGGCCGGGGGGCATCATGTTGAGCCACTGGAGCGGGTTGGGTTCGTCGCCAGTGCGGAGTTCATCGAAGAATTCGGAGGCGTTGGAGAATTTTGCGGAGAAATCGGCGGCGACTTCGGTGCCGACTTCGTAGCAGCAGCCGCCGATGGTGGGGCCGATTGCGGCGAGCATGTCTTTCGGATTGGACTTGAACTCCATCTGCATCTGGCCAATGGTTTTGACGACGATGCGGGCAAGTGTGCCGCGCCAGCCCGCATGAATAGCGGCAACGACGCGTTTTTTGGGATCGACCACCAGAACCGGAGAGCAGTCGGCGGTGCGCACGCCGAGGAGCAGGCCGGGTCGATCCGTGGCGAGGGCGTCGCCTTTGCATTGTTTGTCGGGCTTAGCGTTTGCGTCGAAGATGCGGACGACGTCGGAATGAATCTGGTGGAGGGAGACGAAATCGAGATCGGTTGCGCCGAGTGCGGCCTGGAATCGGCGCCTGTTTTCTTCAACGTTTTCGCGCTTGTCCCATTCGACGGCGCCGAGATTTAACACTCGCTCGCGGTCGAGTTCGCTGACGCCGCCTGGGCGTGTGCTGAAGCCGTGGACGAGCCAGGGGATTTTGTTGAAGGCGGTGGATTGGACGACAGTGACGCCGCGGTGGGTGCGCTCGGTCCAGTCTTTCGAGGACGGGAGTTTCGCGGGAGATTTTGGCTTCGACGCGCCGGATTTTGACGGCTTTGTCCTCGAGCGCTTGCGCGGTGATGTTTTCGCGGTGGTCACAATCTCACCAGTATAATCGCAGTCGGGCGCGGGACAGGAATCGGCGCGGGAGTGATTCGGAGGAATTTTGATCATCGGCCTTGGAGTAGACATCGCGGAGGTTGGGCGGGTGAAGGCGGCGATTGAGCGGCATGGGGAGACGTTTTTGCGGAGGCTGTATACGCCGGCGGAGCGGGAGTATTGCGAGCGATTCAAGAATAAATATGAGCGGTTTGCGGGGCGGTTTGCGGCGAAAGAAGCGGCGATGAAGGCGCTGGGGACGGGGTGGAGCCGCGGTGTGAGATGGGTGGATGTGGAAGTTGTGCGGCAGCGAGGTGGAAGGCCGACAGTTTCGCTGCATGGAGAAGCGGGGAAGATTGCGGGGCGGATGGGAGTGAAGAATATTTCGCTTAGCATTACGCATACGGCGGAGCAGGCGTTTGCGCAGGTGATTTTTGAGAGTTAAATGCGGCGCCGTGCAGTGTTGAGATCGTGCGGACATGGGGCGCAGCAGTGCTGCGCCCGTACAACAGAAAGCTAGCGCATCGCGAATACATCGATGAGAGATTCCTCAACTTCGGTCTGAATACAACGCGTTGAGTGCGGTTGCTTCGGATGCTCGTCGGTCGTGTGGAATCTAAACCCCGCGGTCTGGGAGACGACCGCGGCTACAGGCTGGCTCCGCCGACGGAGTCCGAGGGGCCGAATTTCAGGCCGGCTTTTTGGAGGCCGAGGAGGAATTTGTCTACTTCGGCGGGTTCGGGGTCCCAGGTGGAGATGTCGTCGCGGACGTTGTTGAGGTCGAGGAACACGGGGTTGTATTTGCGGAGGGCATCGATGGCGGTGCGAGCTTCGTCGAGGCGGCCGAGCATACCGCAGCAGGCGATTCTCCCGAGTTGCATCCAGTGGAATTCGGGCATGTTCATTTTTTTGTTGAATTGCAAAGCAGTTTTGTAGTCGCCCTTACGGTAGTGGTAGTGAACAAAGACGAGGTAGTACCAGCCGGGATGGTGACGGTTGAGATCGAGTGTTCGTTGGGCGAGTGCGATGCCGCGCTCCCACTCGCCGGAGAAAGCCAGCATGATGGCCATGTAAGCCCAGGTGGTGCCGTCGCGCGAATTGAGAGACATGGCGCGTTGTGCGGTTTCGCGAAAGGCGACGAAATCGCGGTTGAAGAATTGGACGCCAGCGAGTTCCTTCCAGCCGGCCTGGCATGCGGGATCGAGTTTGACAGCGCGCCAAGCGGCATCATGCGCACGCTCGAGTGGATTTTCGCGTGGATTGAATCGATCGAAATATTCCAGTTGATAGATGCTGGAAAGGCACGCCCAAGCATTGGCGTGATTGGGTTCGCGCTCGACCGCGCGTTCGAGCGCGTCGCGAAGAACGCCATGCTCGTGTGGATTGACCTGCTGCATGAAGGCGTAGTAGCGCAAGACGAGTTCGGAGGCGGTGAGCTCGTTTAGATTGCGGTCGCGCGTGGCAGCGGCCATGGAGCGGACGAGAACGCCGTAGCCATCGGCGACGGAAGTGACGATCTGGTCGGTGATGTCATCCTGGACCTGGAAAGCATCTTCGCACGTGATTTCGCAATCGTAGGATTCGGACCAGAGTTGAGTGCCACTTAGCGCATCGATAAGTTGCGCGTTGATGCGGACTGCAGGCCCGCGTTTACGAATGCTGCCTTCAAGGGCATAACGCGCGCCGAGAGCGCGGCCGACCTCGCGGATGTCGCCGGCGCGATCTTTGTAAGCCATCGCGGAGTTGTAGGCGATGACTTGAAGGTAAGGGAAGCGGGAAAGCCCGGTAGTGATGTCCTCGGTGAGGCCGTCGGCGAGAGATTCAAGATTGGCGTCGCCGCTGCCGGTGCGGAAGGGAAGGACGGCGACCCAGAAGCCTTCGGTCGCGCGAGTTTCTCCTGACGGAGTGCGGGCGCCTGTCGAAGGTTGCGCCGTCGTCGGGCCCGCGGCCAAGGTCGGTGTCGCGGCGGATGACGATATTTCGAGTCCGGCTTTGCGGAGATCGCCGATCAACTGCTCGACGATGTCGGGCTGCCACCACTTCGAAAGTTCTTCACGTGCAATTGCGCCGAAATCCGGGCGCAGGTTCAGCAACCGTTGCAAGGCCGCGCGAGCTTGGACGAGGTCTCCGGCCTGTGCGGCAACCGCGGCGAGCATCATGTGCGCGGTCCACAGTCCGGGCATGTTGACGCGCAGCATGAGGTCGAGAGCGCGCTGAGCGTCGCCCAGGCGATACGCGTTGACGATCATGGCGAAAACGTACCAACTTGGGTAATTAGCGTTGAGCTGCGTGGCACGCTCAGCGAGGGCACAGCCTCGTTCCCAATCGCCGGAGTAGGCCAACTCCATGCCGAGGAAAGCGGTGACGTAGCCGTCCACGACGTTGAGAGACAGGGCGCGCTCGGCGGCGGGACGAAAAGAGCCGAATTCGTGGCGGAAGTAGAAGGCGGAGGCGAGAGCGGCGTTGGCGATGTGGCTCGATGGCGCGAGAGCGACAGCGCGGCGGGCGGCTTCGAGAGACCGATCCATGGAGTTGGGCCGCACGTTGTAGTTGTGCGAATACTCGGCGCGATAGAGCCAGGAGAGCATGGCCCAGCAATCAGCGCGATCGGGTTCGAGTTTTACCGCTCGTTCGAGAGCGATGATGCCGACGCGTTGTTCTTCGGCGGTCACGTGCTGATGGAATCCGAAACTGCGGAGTAAGGCTTCGTGGGGAGTGAGCGATTCGGGATCGCGATTGCGGAGAGCCTCGGTCATGCTGTGGACGAGGATGCCTTGGGTGTCGCCGACAGTGGCGACGATGCGCGGGACGACGTCGTCGAGAAGATCGAGGGTGGAGTCGGGAGTGAAAGCCCGGTCGTAGCTGCCGGCCCAGAGGCTCGTCCCGGAGGCGGCGTCGATGAGTTGAGTTGCGATCCGGACTTTGGGGCCGGCCTGGCGGATGCTGCCTTCCAACACATAGCGGGCGCCGAGTTCTTTGGCGACGGCGCGGATGTCCACAGCTTGTTGCGCGTAGCGGGCGGTGGAACCGCGGGCGACGACGCGAAGGTAGGAGAACTTCGACATGCTGGTGACGATGTCGTCGGTGAGGCCTTCGGCGAGTGCGGCGAGATCGGGGCTGCTTCCACTGAATTTGAAGGGGAGGACGGCGACCCAGAAACCTTCGTCTTCGCGAATGGTGGAGTGAGTGGAGCCGGAACTCGGTGTGGTGGCGGGCCGCGACGGTGGAGCGGGACTCGGCGCCGATGTTTGGCGCGAGGAAGAGCCTGTGCCGGCAGTGCGCGCCATGTCGCGAAATTCGTTGGTGACGTCGCGGGCGGTTTGCAGGCGGTGGCGCGGATCTTTTTCGAGGCAGCGGCGGATGACGCGGGCGAGATCGCTGGGAAGGTCGGAGCGCGTGTCGGCGACGGATGGAGGATCGTCGCGCAGGATCGCTGACGTCAGCTCGGCGGAAGATTGGCCGGTGAACGGGCGGCGGCCGGTGCACATTTCGTGGAGAAGGACGCCGAGGGAAAAAATGTCGGTGCGATGGTCGAGCGGGCGGCCAGAGACTTGTTCGGGCGACATATAGGCGGGTGTGCCCATGACGACGCCGATTTGCGTTTGTGCGGAAGTCATGGTGGCGTCGCCAGCGGGGCTTTGGGCGTTGATGTCTTTTGCGAGGCCGAAATCGAGGATTTTGACGCGGCCGTCATGGGTGACCATGACGTTGGCGGGCTTGAGGTCGCGATGGACGATGCCTTTTTCGTGTGCGGCAGAGAGCGCGTCGGCGACAGCCTTGGCGATTTCGATGATTTGCGCGGCGGGGAGGCCGCCGGGGTGCGTGAGGCGGTCGAGGGACTGACCTTCGACGAGTTCCATGGTGAGGAAGTGGATGCCGTCGGACTCTTCGACGGAAAAGATGGTGACGATGTGCGGGTGATTGAGCGCAGCGACGGCGCGGGCTTCGCGTTGGAAGCGAGCGAAGCGATCGGGATCGGCCGCGGTGTCGGGTGGGAGAACTTTGAGGGCCACGTCGCGCTGGAGCTTGGTGTCGGTGGCGCGATAGACCTCACCCATGCCGCCGGCGCCGAGGGAGCTGACGATGCGGTAGTGAGCTAGGGTGCGGCCGATCAAGACGATTGCTCCAAGAAAAGTGCGCGTTGCGATTGGGGCATGGTTGTTGCGGTTCGGTGGATTCTATCAGAGGTGGTGAGCACGAAGAAAAAACCAAAAGATAACGCAGAGACGCCGAGATCGCTGAGGAACGCGGAGAAGCACTCGCAAAATTAAGGGAGGACGGGGAGCGGGGAGGCAGGGGTGGGGGCGGAGGTGAGTTCGTTGAGGGCGAGTTGGCCGCAGGCGGCCATGACGTCGCGGCCGCGGGAGTGGCGGACGAAGGTGGGGATGCTGCGTTCGATCAAGTGCTTTTGGAACACATCGATGACTTCGGGGGAGGATTCGTGGAACGGCAACGAGCCGGGATTCCACGGGATGAGATTTACTTTGCAGGCTTTGAGCGGCGCGAGGAGTTTTACGACGCGCTTGGCGTCGGCGAGGGAATCGTTGACGCCGCCGAGCATGACGTATTCGAACATGAGGTATTCCCAGGAGCGGAGCGGGTATTCGCGGCAGGCCTTCATCAGAGCGGCGAGCGGATATTTTTTGTTGATGGGCATCAGCGTGTCGCGCTGTTCGTCGTTGGAGGCGTTGAGAGAGATGGCGAGGCCGGGGCGGACGGGTTCGTTGGCGAGTTTTTCGATGCCGGGGACGATGCCGCTGGTGGAGAGCGTCGCGTGTTTGGGCGAGATGGCGATGCCTTTGGGATCGAGGAGGAGGCGGAGAGCGGCGGTGACGTTGTCGAAGTTTAGGAGCGGCTCGCCCTGGCCCATGAGGACGATGTTGGTGTTGGGCTGGAGCGCGTCTTTGTGTTCTTCGAGCGGGATGAGGACTTGGGCGACGATTTCGCCGGGCGTGAGATTGCGGATGAGGCCGAGTTGCGCGGTGAGGCAGAACTGGCAATCGACGGCGCAACCGGCTTGCGTGGAGATGCAGATGGTCTGGCGGCCGTCGCTGGGCATGAACACGGCTTCGACGCTGGCGGGGCGAGAGGTGGCGCGGTCGTCGCCGGGCGGGAGAGCGAAAAGATAGCGGACGGAGCCGTCGATGGAGTTGTAGCGCTGCCGGATGATCGGAAGCGTGATTTTTGTTTCGTTGGCCAGGCGTTCGCGGAACGCGGCGGGGAGCGTGGACATTTTTGCGAGGTCGAAGATGCGTTCGACGTAGAGGGCTTGATAGAGCTGGGCGCCGCGGTAGGAGGGCTCGCCGAGGGAGACGGCGAGATCGGTGAGTTGTTGCTTGGATTGGCCGAGGAGTTCGATGGGCATGACAGTTTGCCGCTCGAATATTTTAGCATCGAGGAAACACAAACGGTGCGATCACGCCGATTGGCGGTGAAACGGCGCTATAATCGGTGGGTAACAACAGAAAAACTCCGGGTGTGCCCTGCGGAGGTTTTTACATATGGAAAAGCAAGTCGGCGTTGAGCGGGTGGCAATTTCGGATTGGGTGGCGGGGCTTGCGGCAATGTCGGAGCGCGAGTTCACGCTGCAGAATGTGCAGGATTACATCATCGCGCACGCGGTCAAGCCGGAGACGTTGGACAAGTATCTTTATTTTTCGAAGGGCAATTACACGCGCAACCTGATCTTCAAGAACGACATCTTTGAATGCATGGCGATTTGCTGGGAGATCGGGCAGTCGAGCCGCGTGCACAATCATCGCGATCAGAATTGCTGGATGTCGGCGCCGATCGGAAGATTGAAGATTCAGAATTTTCGCGTGACGGATCAGGACGCGGCGCTCGGGACGTGTCACATTTTGCCGACGGATATTTACGAGATGGACGCGGCGCATCCGGTGTATGTCGATCCGCTGGAGCCGGTGCATCAGGTGCTGAATTTGCCGGAGTTCAATCAGCGTGCGGTGAGCATTCATGTGTATTCGAAGCCGTTTGATACGTGCGAGGTGTATCAGCGGGAGAAGGGGACGTATCGGGATGTGCCGCTGCATTACACGAGCGAGTATGGGAAGTTGAATCCGGAAGAGAAGCTGATTTAGGAGAATCGAAACTCGAAATTCGAAACTCGAAAAACGCGGCAGAGAGTCCCGCAGAGGCCGCGAGTTAGTCCGGCAGCGAAGTTAGTTGACGACAGTAAAGTTAAGACAGTTCTAAGCTGAAGCTCGTACTAAGGCCCGTACCGTTTTTCCTTTATTGCGGGCTGTGCCACACTACCTGTGATGACTACCGAAGCGCGCGACATACAAAAGAGGGTGTTGCCGAACGGCTTGGTTGTGCTGACCGAGACGATGACGCACGTGCGGTCGGTGAGCGTGGGCGTGTGGGTGCGCAACGGGTCGCGGCGCGAAGTGCGTGAAGAGAATGGGCTGGCGCATTTCATGGAACATATGGTGTTCAAGGGGACGGAGCGGCGGTCGGCGGAAGCAATTGCGCGGGAGATGGATTCTGTCGGCGGGATGCTGGATGCGTTCACGTCGAAAGAGCAGATTTGTTTCAACGCGAAAGTGCTCGACGATCATTTGCCGATTGCGTTCGATGTGATCGCGGACCTGGTGCTGCGGCCGAAGTTCGATACGGAAGATGTGAAGAAAGAGCGGCAGGTAGTTCTGGAAGAGATCAAGATGGATCTCGACAATCCGGAATATCTGCTGCATGAGATCTTTACGCGCGGGTTCTGGCCGGAGCATCCACTGGGGCGGCCGATTCTGGGGACGCCGGACACTGTTAAAAAATTCAATCGCGAAGCGCTGCGGAAACGGTTTCAGCGATGGTTCGCGCCGGATCATCTGGTGCTGTCGGCGGCGGGGAATGTCAGCCACGAAGCGGTGATGGAATTGGTGGAGCGTGAGTTTGGCGGGCTGCAGGCTTCGGGTGAGATCGACGAGGCCTCCGCACCGGGAACGCGGGCGCCGATTCACATTGAGTCGAAGCGCGATCTGGAGCAGGTGCACGTGTGCATCGGTGTGCCGTCGGTGCCGCTGGCCGATGAGCGGCGATTTGCGGTGGCGGTGATGAACAATTTGCTGGGCGGCGGGATGTCATCGCGCCTGTTTCAGAATATTCGCGAGAAGCAGGGGCTGGCGTATGCGGTGTTCAGCGAACTGACACCGTATTCCGACGCGGGCATGATGACGGTGTATGCAGGAACGGCGAAGGAAACGGTCGATCAGGTGATCGATCTGATCGTCAAAGAGTTTCGAGATTTGAAAGAGACGCTGGTGACGGACGAGGAGTTGCGGCGGGCCAAGAATCACTTGAAGGGCTCATTGATGTTGTCGCTGGAATCGACCAGTTCGCGGATGTCGAATCTGGCGCGGCAGGAATTGTATTTTCGGCGGTTTTATTCTCTGGATGAGATTCTTGCGGGGATTGAGACGGTAACCCGCGAACAGATTCAGTCGATCGCGCGTGAATTTTTCCGGCCGGAGCAGATCGCGGTGACAGCGCTCGGCCCGTTGAATGGTTTTTCCCTCAATAGATCGCGGTTGGCCTGCTAGAAGTTTCCCTCCTAAAGTTCAGCAGAAAACTCACCCT